>NZ_JBHYUG010000019.1:45437-99882 GCF_042749375.1 Streptomyces sp. NPDC059477
GCGCGGGGGCGGGGGCGCGGCCGCGCGGCGGCGGGGGGGGGGCGCGGGGCCCGCACGCCCGCGTCCTGGGCACGAAGGTGGTGGGCCGCCCCATCACGGTCACGACGACGCCGGAGGGCCGGCGGACGACCATGTTCCGGGGTCATGTCGTATGGGGCGGCATGTTCACCACCCACGTACTCCGGAAGGCGGCGCTGTACTTCCCGTGACGTACTTCCCGTGACGTACTTCCCCTGACGCCGGGGCTCAGTCCCTGGACGCGGAGGCACCGGGCCCGGAGGTCTCCAGATCGTCGTCAAAGGGCGGCGGGACATCGGTCCAACTCTGCTCCACGGTCGTCGTGTACGCGGTGATCGCGCCCTTGTCCCAGCCGTCGAAGGCGCGTGTGGTGGCGGTCAGGGTGCCGAGGGGGGCGCCGGTCGCCGGGTCCAGAACGATCCGGAGTTCATAGCGGCCACCGTTGAGGGGCACGGAGACGCCCCGCCCCTCACGCCCCGACCGGTCCTTCACCACGCCCAGGTCCTTGACCCCGGGTTCCTGGGCCAGCGCCCGGTACGCGGCGGCGCGCAGCTCGGCGTCGGCGGGCAGATGGACGGCGATCTGAATGATCTGCTGCTGCACGATCCAGTCCTGGATGTCCTGCCCGTCCTGCCCGTCCTGGCCCTCCTGCTCCCCGTGCTCCTCCTCCCCGTCCTGAACGCCGTCGCCCGGTTTGAACCGGCTGTCCGTCAGCTCGGCCAGCCGCTCCCGCAGGGCTTCCGGGTCGGTCGGCAGCTCGTCCAGTACGTCCGTCTCCAGGCCGCCGATGGGGAACACGTCGGCGCCCCCGCCGGGCGCGTCCTGCTGGACCACGCCTTGGGCCTGCTGCCGGACGGTCCCGCCGTCGTCCGGCAGCGTCCAGAGGTCCGGCGCCCCGGCCTCCTTCCAGACCCGCTCGTCCCCGGCCGAGGCAGGTCCGGTCCCGCCGTCCACGGTCTGCGACCAGCGCCGGTCCTCCCCCTGGGCGAGCCATTGCCGGTACATCTGACGCTGGTCGACCACGTAGTCGCCCGGGACCTGGTGCAGCGTGCCGGTGCGCTCCTCCTGGTACCAGTAGTCCCCGGTGGCCCCCTGCTCCCCCGTCGCCTCCACCTTCGCGGCGGCGGCCAGCAGATAGCTGTCGGCGGGCGCAGGCTCGGCCCCCGGCGTCACGGCCCCGGACCCGCCTCCCCCGCCCTGCACCACCGCGACGGCCACCGCCGCCGCGACCGGTACGGCGGCCAGCCCCCAGCGTGGCCGCACCGGCCGCCGGCTCTTCCGGGGCCCCGCCACGACGACATCGGGCCGCATCGCCACCGCCAACTCCCGCGCCCGGGTCACCGGATCGACACGGCCCCCGTCGTCCAACGCGTCGGGCCGGCCCGCCACGAGCCTCGCCATCACATCCATGTCATCGAACCGCTTGCTGCCCATGACGTCCTCACACTTCCTCTCGCACGAGCCGAACCCGGGACCGGACGGGGGCGGCAGGCGGCGTCACGCTGCCCAACGCCTTGGTCAGCCGCTTGCGCGCCCGGTGCAACCGCACCCGCATGGCCGCCGCCGAACACCCGACGACCTTGGCCGCCTGGGCGGGCGTGAGCCCCTGCCAGGCCGCGAGAATCAACACGTCCCGATCCTCATCGGGCAGCTCGGCGAGCGCCCTGAGCAGGTCGTTGCGATCGGCCACGTCGTCCGCGATGTCCGGCCCGTGCTCGGTCCACGCCGCCAGCTCCACCGCGAACGACTCCCGTCTGACCTCGGCCCGTACGGTGTCGCGCAGCACGTTCCTGGCGACCCCGAGCAGCCAGGGCAACGGCGGGTCGGGTACGTCGGCCCAGCGCCGCCAGGCGACGGCGAAGGTCTCGCTCACCACCTCGTCGGCGACCTGCCGCCCGGCCCGGCTGACCACATAGGCCCAGACCCGCGCCCGGCAGTCGTCGTACATCGCGGTGAAGCGGCTCTCCTCATCGACCACCGCCGCACCTCCGTCTTCTCCGGTGTCGTCTGTCCGTGTTCTCCGTCGTGGAGAAGTGGTGCGGCGGGGGCGATCGTTACAGGCGAACCGGTGGATTCCCATGACGCTCATGGTTTCAAGCCGTCAAGCGGGAAGTACCTGGGTGTCCGGAAGAGACCCTCTACTCGCGAGGGTGACCAGCTCGGCGGCGCTGGGCCGGTCGTTGGCGACCGGTGCCAGGCACGCGGTGATGATCTCCTCGAAGTGAGGGAAGGGCCATGGCCGGGCGTCATCGAACGGGAGGCGCTTGCCGTCGGCGATGGCGCGGAGCTTGTCCGTTCGCGGGGTGTCATCGGCGTAGGGGACGGGGCGTTGTCCGGTCCAGCACCAGAACAGGGAGGCGCCCAGTCCCCAGATGTCGGCCGGTGGCCGGGCCTGGATGTGGGTGTCGGCGGGCGTGGTCAGGATGGCGTCGGCGATCTCCGGGGCGGTGGTGTGGGTCAGCGCGCCCCGGTACGGAAGCCGACCCGCCGTCTCGGGCCCGCATGACAAAGCGAAGTCGAAGAGGGCGGCGCGGCCGTCGCGGGTGACGAGGGTGTTGGTGGGCTGCACGTCGGCGTGGGCCCAGCCGACGGAATGCAGCCGTTCGAGCTGCCCAGCCCGGCTGCGGGCGACACTCAGGAGCCACGACCGTACCGAGGGCCCGTCGCCCTCAAGGCCGCGGGCCACGGCCATGGCGGTCCACAACGAAGTTCCTTCGATCCAGCGGACCGCCAGCCACTGGCCGCCCTCCCACGCTCCGGCGTCAACCCGGTACCCGGAACCAAGGGCGCCCGCGTCGATGAGGGCAAGTAGGTGTCGGTCCTCCTGGGCCAGCTCCGCCGCTTTGTCGCGTCCGAGGGCGGCATCGGGGTTGTTGGCCTTCAGTGCCGCGATGCCCCGGGCCCCGCTGACCTTCCACGCGCGGGAGCCTCGCCGGTCGCCGAGCAGTTCGCAGGTGACCGACCCCCACATCTGCTCCAGAGCCGCTACTGCCTCGTCTGGAGGTGCTGCGCCCATCGTCCGATGTCCTTCAGTCGTGGTGTGGCGGAGACGGCCTTCTCAAGCCGTCAGGCAGGGCTCGAAGTACCCCGGCGTCCGGAACAGGCCTGGGAAGGTTCCGGGGCCGTGCCGTTCGTCCAGCCACGCCCCCAGCTTCATCACGTCCCCGCTGATGATGGCCGCGAGGAGGCGCGTGTGGCACTCGTACTCTTCCCCGGGGGCGAATTCCTCAAGGAAGTGCGCGTACCGGCGGTTGACGCCCTTCTCGTAGCCGAGGAGGGCTGCCGCGTATCGCGTCTGCTCTTCGCATTGCGGTACGTCCACCATGCGCCCGGTGTCCGCCTCCGTCAGCGTTCCCGTCACGTCCCGGAATGCGAGTGCGCCGAGACCGTCCGAGGGTTCCGTCACGGCGAAGTGTTCTGCCGCCTGCCGGGTGATGAAACGAGCCTCTTTGTCGCACGCGCCTTCCATGACGATTCCGATGTTCCGGGTGTGGTGGCTTCCGCGCTTGTCGGCAGCCGAATAGGCCTGTCCGCTTGTGCGGCGGTAGTTGATTCCGTACTGAGTCCGGACGGGCACACCCGCCACTTCCACGTACCGCCGACGCGATCCGTAGTGAAGGCAGTCATGCGCGTACGCGCGCAGCAGGTCGAGCAGGACCAGCGGCGCGGGGGGCTCAGGAATTCGGCGGCCCATGAGCCCGTACAGGGTGATGACGGCCACCATTTGAAGGTGCCGGTATCCCTGGTCCGGGTGGTGGAATCCACCGAAGGCCCCGGCACGTGAGGATGCACAGCCGACCAGTACCCGCTCAAGCGGCAGCATCCTCGCCAGCCCGTACCCGGCGTACCGGTGGCCTGCGATGTCGACACCGGCGCGGAAGATCGTGGTGTCGATTCCGTTCGCTTCCCACCCGCTGAGCAGGTCCGAGAGCGGCCGGAACACGTGGGCGGGGTGCTTGCCCGTGACCGGCGACAGGTCGGCTCGCATGGCCGCCAGTGCTGCCCTTGCCTGAGCACCGGTCACGGACTCGTTGGGGGCCAGTTCCGCTAAGCCGGCATGCCTGACTTGATGAGCTGGATGTGAGACTCCTGCATCCCCTCCGGGAGCGCATCCGGGCTGAACCATTTCGCCTCCAGAATCTCGAAGCCGTCGAGCTTGAGGGTTCCACCCACGTGGAGAGCTTCGTACGCGATCTCCACGCGGAGTTTGTAGCCGCTGGTCACCTGAACCAGCCGCCCGGGTACGACTTCGAGGCCGGTTTCCTCCCGGACCTCCCGAACGACGGTTTCCGGAAATTCCTCGCTCTTTACCGCGTAGCCGGTGGGAAGTCCCCATGGACGGTCGGCGGGCCACATCCGATGCTTGAGCAAGAGGACCTGCCCTTGTTCGTTCCGCACCACACCCGTCACGCCGACCATGAATTTGGCGTGCGCGAACCATAGGATGCGCCATTGCAGCGGGCCGCGAATGATTTTCCACACCCGGGCGACGATTCGCTTCATACGCACTCTTTCCATCAGGCAGGCACGCGAGGCGCGCTTGCGGTCTCTGACTCAACTTGGGGCGTGGGGTGTGAGTCACGCCTACAGTTTCACGATCCCGGCCTCGGCCAGAATTCCGAATCGGGTGCGTGAATCGATGACGCCCACGTTAGAGATAGTCGATGCTCAACTCCCAGCGATGTGCACGAGGTTGCACGACGATCACCCGAGGGACTCCATGCTCGATGCGATCAGCGCCCGAGCCGGTGGGCCATGGACGGCCAGCGCCGCCAGCTCCGCGAACGTCTCGGCGTACATGGCTACCTCGCTGGGCTGGGTGATCGTGAGGTACCCAGAGATGAGTTCGACGTTGACCTGCGCGTTGTCGTAGATCCAGAACCCCTCGGCAGGCCAGCGTTCCCGTTCCGGAGACATGGGCACGACTCCCACGCTGACGTTGGACAGGGCGGAAACCGCGATCAGGTGGCTGAGTTGTCCAGCCATCACCTCGGCGCCACCGATCCCGGCCCGCAGCACCGACTCCTCGACCAGGAACGCGAACCGGCGACCGCCCTCGCGCAGGACGCGCTGACGTTCCATGCGCGCGGCCACCGCGCCCGCCACGTCGTCCACCAGGCCGCGCCTCTTCTGGATCGCTCGCAGTACCGCCGCGGTGTACGGCTCGGTCTGGATCAAGCCGGGCACGAGCCAGGAGGAGTACGAGCGGAAACGGCGGGTTCGCCGGTACAGCGGCATGCGCGCTTCCTGCGCCGCCTTGAGCCCGGCCCGCTCCATGCGCCGCCAGCCCACCCACATGCCCTCGGCCGTGCGCAGCATGGCGATCAGGTCTTCGATCTGTTCTTCAGCCCCACACGCTGCACACCAAGCCCGAATGTCATCGGCCGACGGGGTCGTACGGGCATTCATGATCCGGGACGACTTGGAGCGGCTCCACTCACATCGCCCGGCCAGGTCGAGTCCGGACAGACCGGCGTCCCGGCAGAGTTCCGCGAGACGATCCGCGAGAGCCCGCCGGGCCTGCTGGGCGCTGGACGATGCGGGTATGGCCATGGTGCGTGACCGTCAGGCAGGCCGGTATTCCGAGTGGGGAATGGCCCGCTCCCACGCCGCCTCGTACGCCGTCACGTACTGCGCCGCCAACGCCGGGTCGTGGAGCACCTCCATACGCGGGCCGACCCACTGCCCTTCGCCGCTGAAGTGATGGAGGATCACGGTCGCCTCGTCCACCACCCAGCCGTCCAGTACGGGGAGCAGGAGGCCACGCGCCTGCGAGCGCGGCAGCCAGCGCACGTTTTCACCGGCCGCCACGTTCGTGAAGGTGCCGTCGTACTCGTAGCGCACGTAATCGCTCAGCGGCTCGGAGACGACGCGGAGCCGTCGCATGGCCACGCCCCGGCCGGTGGTCTCGGCCACCACGTCCAGCCACGAGCGCCACCACGACGCGCGGTCGGCCGGGTCGTACCGGTGGCCCTGCTGCCAGCGGATGAACTCCGGGTCGTCGCGCATGTAGCTGTCCCGCAGCTCCAGGTGCATGGCGGAGTGCTGCGCCTTGGCGAGTGCTTCACGTACCGCTGTTGCCACGGTTGGCCTCTCTGTCCACGCGGGGGATGAACTGGAGCATATTGGCGGGGAGGCGGATCACGCTTTCATGGTCTGGTACGTCGGTCGAGTGGCCGGGCACGGAGCCGACTTCCCGAGCCTGTCGGACGGTCTCCTCGTCGGCGGTCCAGGACTGAATGATCAGGTCGCCGGTCGTGTCGTCCAGCCAGATCGTGGGCGAGCCGTCGTCGGGGGTGTTCGGCCAAATGCCGAGGAATTTCAGGGCCATTGGGCGCTCCAGGTGCCGAAGCGGTTGCACGAGTGTGCACGAGCCTGACGCCTGCGTCTGAGCCAGGGCAAGGGGGCGCTCGGAGCGCGGCCCGCCAGCCGGATCAACGCCTCGCGCTCTGGGGTGCGCTCAGCGTTGATCGGGAGTCCTCAGTGGTCGCCGGTGTGCGAGACGAAGACCGTCCAAGCGGACCGGGCCACGGTGAAGTGAGGCGCGGTCGGGGTCTTGGAGTCGCGGATGTGGATGGTGGCGGGGGTTATGGCGACCTCCACGCAGGACTGGATATCGCCGTCGTCGCTGAAGCTGCTCTTGAACCAGTGCAGGTCGGGGGCGCTCATAGTTCTCCTAGTCTGCGCTCGATGAAGGCTTGCGACTCCCTCGGGGAGAGAGCCTGCGCGCGGATCATGCCATAGCGCAGTTCAAGGATACGAAGTTCCCGGGGGTTATCGAACGGGCGGCCGAAGAACTCGCCATCGGACCGCCCCACGGCTGTACCGTCGGCGAACTTCATCACCTGGATACGGCCGTTCACCCCGGCGTGTTCCTCCCGATCGGTAGGCATGATCTGGAGTGCGACGTGCCGCAACTGAGACAGTTCCAGCAGATGTTCAAGCTGTCGGCGCTGTATCGCCCTGCCGCCGATGGGGCGTTCCAGACTCACCTGCTCCTGGACGAAGCTGAGTGTCGGGGTGGGCTCCCGTTCGAAAATGGCCTTCCGGGCCATCCGCCACGCCACACCCTGTTCCACTTCCGATGCCGAGTACGGCGGCTGCACCATCTCGAACAGTGCCTTCGCGTGCTCGGCCGTCTGAAGCAACCCATGGATGTTGTGGTTGCTGTAGATCAGCGCCTCGACCGTCCGGTCCTCCACCGCCTTCAGTTCCCGTACCCGCTTGGGGTAGCGGGCCTTCTCGACGTCCTCCATGAACCACCGGAGACGCCCGTCCGCCCGCATCAGACTGTCCGCCCGGTCCAGGAACTCCGGCCGGGGAATCCGGTCTCCGCGCTCCAGCTTTCGGATCATGTCCTCGCCGTACCCCATGGCTTCGGCGAACGCGACCACCGATAACCCGGCGTGTGTCCGGCAGGACTTCAGCATTCGCGCCACCGCCTCGATCAGCGGCATGAACTCCTCTCCCGGGGGCACGTCCCACCCCGGGTCGTCTGCACTCTCGTTGGTCATTTGCAGCCTCCTTCAGCACGCACACGTACCCACCGCGCACCCAGGAACGACAAGACAAGCGAGACAACGGCAAGACAACCTGGATACGCACAGCCATCACAGCACGTCCAGGCAAGCACTTTCCGCCACTCTGTGTGACATGAACCCCCAACTCGCCAACCCCATCCACAACTTCACCACCCTCCACCCCTCCACCCCCCTAGGCGCCCGCACCGCCCGTCTCCTCGCCCGCGAGCAACTCCTCGCCTGGGATTTCCCCCTCGACCCCGCGGAGCACATCGTCGGAGAACTCGCCGCCAACGCCGCCACCCACGGCCGCGTCCCCGGACGGAGCTTCCGGCTCACCCTCTACGTCGTCGGCCCCACCCTGCGGATCGAGGTCACCGACACCCTCGGGGAGCAGCTCCCCCGGCTCACGCACCCCCGGCTCGACCACGTCTCGGGGCGGGGGCTGTTCCTGGTCGAGGCCCTCGCCGATACCTGGGGCGTCAGCAGTGGGCCGTGTCCGAAGAAGACCGTCTGGGCCGAGGTCCGTGCACAAAGCAGCCGGTGAGGGCAGCCCCGTCCCCACGGAACCCTCACCGGCCGGTCCTTGTCAGGCGCGGTACTTCACCGCGCCGTACCTCACCGCGCCGTACCTCACCGCGCGGTACGTCAGGCGCGTACCAGCTCCTTCTCCTCCTCGGGGTCGGACGCCGTGCGCAACCCCTCGCCCTCGACGTCCACGTTGGGCACCGCGCGGTCCAGCCACCTCGGCAGCCACCAGGCCTTCTTGCCGAGGAGGGCGAGGACCGCCGGGACGATGGCCATCCGGACCACGAAGGCGTCGAAGAAGACGGCGATGGCGAGGCCGAAGCCGATCATCTTCACCATGGAGTCGGAGGAGCCGATGAAGCCGGCGAACACGGCCATCATGATGACGGCGGCGGCGGAGACGACCCGCGCCCCGTGCTTGAAGCCCGTCACGATGGCCTGCGTCGGCTCCTCCCCATGGACGAACGCCTCCCGCATCCGGGTCACGAGGAACACCTCGTAGTCCATCGCGAGTCCGAAGACCACACCCACCATGAAGATCGGCATCATCGACATGATCGGGCCGGTCTCCTCGACCCCGATGACATCCGCGAACCAGCCCCACTGGAAGACCGCGACCACCGCGCCCAGCGCCGCGAGCACACTGAGCAGGAACCCCAGCGCCGCCTTCAGCGGGACCAGGATCGAGCGGAAGACCAGGATCAGCAGGAGGAAGGCCAGGCCGACCACCAGCGCCAGGTACGGGATCAGCGCGTCGTTCATCTTCTGCGAGAAGTCGATGTTCAGCGCTGTCGTGCCGGTGACCAGGACACTCGCGTCCGTGTCGGCCTTGATGCCGGCGCCCGCGTCACGGATCGCGTGGACCAGATCCTCCGTCTGCACCGACGACGGCTTCGAGTCGGGGATGACCGTGATCGTGTACGTGTCGCCCGCCTCGTTCGGCGCGGGCTCCGTCACCGACACCACGTCGGGCAGACCCTCGATCCGGTCGGCGACCTCGTTGGCCGCAGCCTCGGGGTCGGCGCTGGCGCGGGCGTCGGTGACCACCATCAGGGGGCCGTTGAAACCGGGGCCGAAGCCGTCCGAGAGAAGGTCGTACGCGCGGCGCTGGGTCGTGTCCGTCGGCTGGGAGCCGTCGTCCGGCAGGCCCATCTCCATCGAGCCGACCGGGATCGCGGCGGCCCCCAGGCCGACCACGCCGATCAGCAGGACGGCCAGCGGACGCCGTACGACGAAGCGCGCCCAGCGGGTGCCCATGTTGGGCCCGGCCTCCGCGTCAGCGGCCTTGCCCCGGCCCAGCAGCTTCGACTTCGCTCCCGCCGGCTGGACCTTGCGGCCCGCGTAGCCGAGCAGCGCCGGGATCATCGTCAGGGCGATGAGGACGGCGATGACGACCGTGCCCGCCGCCGCGAGGCCCATCTTGGTCAGCATCGGGATGTTGACGACCGCGAGACCGGCCAGCGCGATGACGACGGTCAGGCCCGCGAAGACCACCGCCGAACCCGCCGTACCGACCGCCCGGCCCACCGCCTCCTCGCGGTCCCGGCCCTCGGCCAGTTCCGCGCGGTAGCGGGAGACGATGAAGAGCGCGTAGTCGATGCCGACCGCGAGGCCGATCATCATCGCGAGGGTGGAGGTGGTGGAGCCCAGGTCGAGCGGGTTGGCGAGAGCCGTGATGCCGCCGACGCCGATACCGACGCCGATCAGCGCGGTCAGCAGCGGGAGCCCGGCGGCGATGAGCGAGCCGAGGGTGATGATCAGGACGACGGCGGCGATGGCGATACCGATGATCTCGGCGGCGCCGGTGTGCGGCATCGCCTGGAGCGCGTCACCGCCGATGTCCACGGTCAGCCCGGCGTCCCGCGCGTCCTGCGCGGCCCCCTCCAGGGCGTCCTTGGTCGAGTCCGCCAGCTCCATGCCGGAGACGTCGTAGGTCACCGAGGTGTAGGCGACCGTGCCGTCGTCGCTGACGGCGTTGGTGGTGTAGGGGTCGGTGGCGGAGGCGACCTCGGCGCCGTCGGACAGCGTCCGGACGGTCTCCTCGACGACCGACTTGTGCTCCGCGTCGGTCACCTGCTCACCGTCGGGCGCCTTGAAGACGACCCGCGCGGTGGCGCCGTCGGCACTGGAGCCGGGGAACCGCTCCTCCAGCAGGTCGAAGGCGCGCTGCGCCTCGGTGCCCGGGATGGAGAACGAGCCGGAGCCCGCGGCGGGGGCACTGGCCGCGCCGACCCCGACGAGGGTCAGCATCGCTACCCAGATAAGGACGACGAAGTGCCGTCGCCTGAAGGCGAGTCGGCCGAGTTTGTAGAGGAAAGTGGCCACGTGGGCGTACTCCCGGTCGGGTCGTGGGGCGTATCGGGGCAGGTGTGATCGACCCGGCGACCACGCAGTGGGGGCTGCGCGGGCAGAGCTGATCAGCCCGACGACGTGAGCGGTGACGTCAGGTGGGCGTGGCGTGGAGCCAGGGTGGGACTTGGGTGGGTCGCCTACGAGGAGGCGTGCACACCGAGGGCGGGGAGCACCACGGCGTCGACGTACGAGATGAGGAACTCCTGCGTGGGCGGTTTGTCGTCCAGCAGTGCTCTGGTGGCGAAGCCGCCGACCAGCATGTGCAGCAAGAAGTCCAGCGCCGGACAGTCGGAGCGAACCTCACCGCGGGCGATGGCCCGCTCCAGGATCTTCCGGAAGTCCGCCATCTCGGGATCGATGAGCTGATCCGAGAAGGCTTCGCGCAGATCCGCGTTGGTGTGGATCGCCATGGCGATCCCCCGCATCAGCGCGGAGGTCTGCTCCATCGCGCAGTCGTCTTCCTGAGAGACCATCGCGTGCAGATCACCGCGCAGCGAACCGGTGTCGATGTCGTTGAGATGATGCGGCTTGCACTGCCGCAGGGCGCGCACGACCAGTTGCGCCTTGCCGCCCCACTGGCGGTAGAGCGTGGCCTTGCTGGATCGGGTGCGGGCGGCCACGGCGTCCATGGTGAGGGCGTCGTAGCCGACTTCCCGGAGCAGGTCGAGCACAGCCTCGTACAACTCGGCCTCGCGCTCGGGCGTGAGCCGACTGCGACGCGCCGTTGCGACATCAGTCATGTCCCTCGCCTTCCCTCTCCAGTTGAGGACGACACGGTTTCGTACAGGACGAATATAGCGCGCCCCCTAGCGAAACGAAACTGTTTCGTACGTGGCCTGGGTCACCTCTGTGAGGATCAGATAAGGCCACTGGGTCATATGTACGAGTTGCCCGGCCTCCTCCCCCGGAAAAGCATGAGGAGGTGAGCTACCTCCGGATGCCCCATCTCCACGGCGACCTGCTGTGCTTCGTGACCGAGGACGATCTCTGGCTGGCCCCCCTCGACGGCGCCGAACGCGCCTGGCGGCTCACCGTCGACCGTACGAAGGCCGGTCACCCCCGCTTCTCGCCCGACGGCCGCCACCTCGCGTACACGAGCTGGCGCAGCCTGGTCCCCGAGATCCATCTCGTCCCGGTGGACGGCGGACCGGCCCGCCAGCTGACCCACTGGGGCAGCGCCGACACCCGGGTGTGCGGCTGGACCCCGCCCGGCGCGGACGGCGAGGACGCCGAGATCCTCGCCGTCGCCTCCCACGGCGAGCCCTTCTCCTACTTCACCTGGGCCTACAAGCTCCGCCCCGACGGCGACCCCGGCCGCAAGCTCCCCTGGGGCCCGGTCGCCGACATCCAGGTCGCCGACGTCGACGGGGAACGCCGCTCGCTCCTCCTCACCGGCACCCCGCCCCACGAACCCGCCTCCTGGAAGCGCTACCGGGGCGGTGCGACCGGCCGCCTGTGGCTGCACGGGCGGCGCCTCCTGGAAGACCTCGGCGGGCATCTCGCCGACCCCCTGTTCGTCGGCGACCGCATCGCCTTCCTCTCCGACCACGAAGGCGTCGGCAACCTCTACTCCTGCGCGTACGACGGCTCCGGCCTGCGCCGCCACACCGACCACGACGCCTGCTACGCCCGCAACGCCGCCGCCGACGGCACCCGCGTGGTCTACCAGTGCGCCGGTGACCTGTGGATCGTCGACGACCTGTCCGCCACCTCCACGCCCCGCCGCCTCGACGTCCGGCTCAGCGGGCCCCGCGCGGGCCGCCGCCCGTACCAGGTCCCGGCCGCCCAGCACATCGACGGACTGTCCGTGGACGAGACCGGGCGGGCCGGCGCGGTGGTGGTGCGCGGCAGCCTGTACTGGCTCACCCACCGGGACGGCCCCGCCCGCACGATCAGCGACCGGGCGGGGGTGCGGGTACGGCTGCCGGAGATGCTCGGCGCCGGCGGGCAGGTGGCGTATGTGACGGACGGCGAGACGGATGAGACGGGTGAGATGGGTGAGATGGGTGAGACGGGTGACTCTCGCGGTGGTGGCATCGGCGGCGAGGACGCCATCGAGATCGCCTATCTGCCCCGGGCCAGTGGTGACCGGCCGCCCCGGCGGCTGGCTGCGGGCGGCCTCGGACGGGTACGGGAACTGGTCGCCGACCCGCAGGGCGAACGGCTGGCGCTGGCCGCGCACGACGGACGGCTGCTGCTGATCGACGCGAGCGAGGACCCGGGCGGGGAGGCCGGAGGGGTCGGCGGGGCCGGGGTGATCGGTGGGGCCAGGGCGATCCGCGAGGCCAGAGATGTCGACGGGGCCGGAGAGGCCGGGGCGATCCACGGGGCCGGGGCGATCGGCGACACCGGCGACACCGGCGGCACCGGCGGCCCCGGAAGGGTCACCGAGCTGATCCGCTCGGTCAACGGCCCCGTCCGCGACCTCGCGTTCTCCCCGGACGGGGCCTGGCTGACCTGGTCCCACCCCGGCATCGGCCGCTCGCTGCGCCAGATCAAGCTCGCCCGGATCAAGGACCGGCTGATCGTGGACGTCACCAACGGCCGCTTCGAGGACGAGAACCCCGTCTTCACCCGGGACGGCCGCTATCTGGCGTTCCTGTCCTGGCGCGGCTTCGACCCGGTGTACGACGTCCACACCGGCGACCTCTCCTTCCCGCTGGGCTGCCGCCCGTATCTGGTCCCCCTGTCCTCGGCGACCCCGTCCCCCTTCGCGCTCTCCCCCGACGGCCGCCCGGCGGCGGGCGGCTGGGACCCGCTGGAGCCGGAGGAGTCCCCGGCGGAGACCGACACCGCTGCGGCGGAATCGGGGACCGGCTCGGTGACGGTGGAGGTCGAGGGCCTGGAGAGCCGCGTGACCCCGTTCCCCGTGGCCGCCTCCAAGTACTCGGCGCTGTGCCCGGTCGCGGGCGGCGGACTGGTCTGGCTGCGCTGGCCGATCTCCGGCGCCCTCGGCGAGACCTTCGCCAACCCGGACGACACCACGGGCCGCCCGACCCTCGAATACTTCAACATCACCAAGGCCAAGAAGTCCGAACTCGTCCAGCACCTCGACTGGTTCGCGGTCAGCGGCGACGGCTCCCGCCTGGTCGTGGTCGACGAGGACGAGTTGCGGGCCGTCCCGGCCACGGAGACGGCCGACTCCGATACGACGACCTGGATCGACCTGCGCCGCATCCTGCACGTGGTCGACCCGGGCGCCGAGTGGCGTCAGGCGTACGCCGAGGCGGGACGGCTGACCCGCGACTACTTCTGGGACCCGGGAATGTGCGGCATCGACTGGGACGCGGTCCTCGACCAGTACCGCCCGCTGGTCGAGCGGGTCGCCTCGCCCGACGAGTTCGCCGACCTGCTGCGGGAGGTCCTGGGCGAACTGGGCACCTCCCACGCCTATGTGACCGCCGCCCGCCGCAACGAAGGGCCCCCGCACTACCAGCGCCGCCAGGGCCTGCTCGGCGCCAACCTGGTCCGCCGGGAGGGGGCGTGGGTGGTGAAACGCATCCTGCCCGGCGACTCCTCCGACTCCAAGGCCCGCTCCCCGCTCGCCGGGACCGGCATCCGCGAGGGCGCGGTCCTCACCCATGTCGACGGCCGGCCGGTGGACCCGCTGACCGGCCCGTACCCGCTGCTGGCGGGCGCGGGCGGCACGACCGTCGAGCTGACCTTCACCCCGGCCGACGGGGAACCGGGCCACGCCCGCCGGGTCGCCGTGGTCCCGCTGATCGACGAACGCCCGCTGCGCTACCAGGACTGGGTGGCCAAACGCCGGGACGTGGTACGGGACCTCAGCGACGGCCGGTGCGGCTACCTCCACATCCCCGACATGGGCGGCTCGGGCTGGGCCCAGTTCAACCGCGACCTGCGCATGGAGATGTCCCGCCCGGCCCTGATCGTGGACGTGCGCGGCAACGCGGGCGGCCACATCAGCGAACTGGTCGTGGAGAAGCTGACCCGCCGCATCCTCGGCTGGGACCTCACCCGTGACGCCCAGCCGGTGTCGTACGCCTCCCATGCCCCCAGGGGCCCGGTGGTCGCCCTGGCCGACGAGGCGACCTCCTCCGACGGCGACATGATCACGGCCGCCTTCAAACTGCTCGGGCTGGGCCCGGTGGTCGGGCAGCGGACGTGGGGCGGGGTCGTCGGCATGACCGGCCGCCACCGGCTGGGCGACGGCACGGTGATCACGGTCCCGATGAACGCGGCCTGGTTCGACGCGTACGGCTGGGGCGTGGAGAACCACGGCGTCGAACCCGACGTCCCCGCGCTGCGCACCCCGCTGGACTGGGCGGAGGGACGCTACGCCCAACTCGACGACGCGGTACGGCTGGCGCTGACCCTGCTGGAACGGACCCCGGCGACCCGCCCACCGGACCTGCGCGAGGTACCGGACCGCTCCCGGCCGAAACTGCCGCCACGGGAGCGGTGAGTCCGGCTGCCACGGAACCCGACGTGGGGCGGACACCGATGTGGGGCACCCGGGAACTCACGGGTGCCCCACTCGGGGTGACGGCCTCGGCTACGCGTCGTAGTCCGTGTTGAACCGCTCGCCCTGCTCCCGCTGTTCACGCTGCTCCCGCTGCTCCCGCTGTTCCCGGGACGGCTGCTCGCCCGCCCGGCGCTGCCCGCGGTCGGGGCGGTCGCCGGGCCGGTCGGCCTGACGCTCGCCAGACCGTTCACCAGACCGTTCGCCGGGGCCGCGGCCACGCTCGGGGCGCTCGCCGGAACCCCGGCCCTCGGGATGTTCCCCGGGACCCCGGCCGCTCTTGGCGCGCTCCGCCTTCTCCTTGGCCTCGCGCTGCCCCTGCTTGGCCTGGTCCTGGAACTTGTCCTTCATACCCATGTCGTTTCACTCCTGTGGTGGGTGAGGGGTCCGGCCTCCGTAGGCCGAGACCTCGACCAGACAAACACGCCAGCACAACCAACGCATTTCGATCAATAACGGTCAGTAGCCGCGCCCCTGTGTACCACCGGCCGTACTCCCGGTGGTGCTCCCGGTGGTGCTCCCGGTCGTACCCCCGGTCGCACTCCCACGGGCGCCTTCGTCCGCCGCCCCACCGGCCCCCACCAGCCCCGTCCGCACCTGCCCCAGCCGAGGCCCGAACCGCCGCATCTCCCGCTGCCCGACCACCCCGATCACGCCCGGCAGCCACCCCCGCACCCCCTGCATCCCGCGCAGCCACCACTGCCCGTACACATGGCTCGCGCGCCGCTCCATCCCGGCCACGATCCGGTCCACCGCCGGACCCGGCGGATACGTCTTGTTCGACGGCCACGGCAGCCGCTGCCGCAACTCCCGCAGCACCGCGTCCTGATCGGCCCCGCGCACCATGTCCGTGTCCGTCCACGACAGATACGCGACCCCGACCCGCACACCCTGAGGCCCGACCTCGGCGCGCAGACTGTGCGCGTACGCCTCCACGCCCGACTTGGCGGCGCAGTACGCCGTCATCAGCGGCGCGGGCGCGAGCGCGGCGAGGGAGGCGATCTGGAGCAAGTACCCCCGGTTCTGGGTCAGTACGGGCAGGAACGCCCGCGCGGTGATGGCCGACCCGATCAGATTGACCTCTATCACCCGCCGCCAGGCGTCCGGATCGGAGGCGGCGAACAGCCCGCCCGCGGCGACCCCCGCGTTGGCGACCACGATGTCGACCCTTCCGAACCGCTCCTCGACCTCCCGCGCGACCCGCGCCATGGCGTCGTGGTCGGTGACATCGGCGTACCAGTGCCCGCTCTCGCCGGGCAGCCGCCCGGACACCTCACTGAGCCGCTCCGGCTCCAGCCCCACCAGCGCCACGGTCGCCCCGCGCGCGGACAGCCTGCCCGCGAGCAACTCCCCCACGCCCCGCGCCGCCCCGGTGACCACCACGACCCGCCCCTGAAGCCCGCCCCGGCCCACCCTGCTCACGCGCCCGCCTCCACGCCCCGCGCCCGGGCCCGATCGCCGTCGCCGTGGCCGTCGCCCACCCGCCCACCCGCCCACCCGCCGCCCGCAGCACCACGTACTCGCTCAGCTCCACCCGCCGCGTCACCCGCCGGAACTCCCCCGTCGTCCCCGGCCACACCGTCGTGTTGCGCCCGCCCGCGTCGAGGTACCAGCTCGTGCACCCCCCGGTGTTCCACACGGTCCGCCGCATCCGCTCCTGGACCCGCCGGTTCCAGGCGTCCACGGCGCTCACCCGGGCGTCCAGGGCGACCCGCCCGCCGAGCAGATCGAGCTGACGCAGGAAGTCGGCCAGGTAGTTGAGCTGGGACTCGATCATCAGGATCATGGAGGAGTTCCCGAGGCCCGTGTTGGGTCCGACGATCGTCATCCAGTTCGGGAACCCGGCGGCCGAGGCGCCACGCAGCGCCTGCATCCCGCCCTGCCACGCCTGGGCGAGCGTCCGCCCGCCGACGCCGACCACCCGCTCCGCGATCGGCACGTCCGTGACATGGAACCCCGTACCGAAGACGATCGCGTCGACCTCCGCCCGCGTACCGTCCGCCGCGACGACGGTCGAGCCACGCACCTCGCCCAGCCCGCTGGCCACCACGTCCACGTTGGGCCGCGCGAGGGCCGGATAGTAGTCGCTGGAGAGCAGGATCCGCTTGCAGCCGATGCGGTAGCCGGGCGTGAGTTTCGCGCGCAGGGCCGGGTCCTTGATGGCCCGGCCCATGTGCCGCTCGGCGAGCCGCTCCACGAACCGCAGTTCGCCGGGGTGCTTGGTGAACGCCTGGACCTGCGTCTCCCGGATCCCCCACAGCAGCCCGCGCCGCACCTGCCCGGTGACCGGCACCCGCCGGTGCAGCCACCGCTCGACGCCGCTGATCGCCCGGTCGGTGCGCGGCAGAACCCACGGCGGCGTCCGCTGGAAGAGCACCAGTCGCGAAACCTCCGGCTGGATCGCCGGCACGATCTGGATGGCGGAGGCGCCGGTGCCGACCACGGCGACCCGCTTGCCCCGCAGGTCGTAGCCGTGGTCCCAGCGCGCGGAGTGGAAGACCTTGCCGGGGAAGGAGTCCAGCCCGGGGATCTCCGGAACCCGGGGATCGGACAGCGCCCCGGTCGCGGAGACGACGACATCGGCGGTAAACGTCCCGGCACCGCTCTCGACGACCCAGTACATCCCCTCTCCGTCCCAGGTCATCCGCGTCACCTCCGCGCCGAAGCGGAGGTGCGGGCGCAGCCGGAAGACATCGGCGACCTGCTCCAGATAGGCGCGGATGTGCTCCTGCCCGGAGAAGGTGCGCGGCCAGTCGGGATGCGGCGCGAAGGAGAAGGAGTACAGGTGGGAGGGCACATCGCAGGCGCACCCCGGATACCTGTTGTCACGCCAGGTGCCGCCCACACTCCCGGCCCGCTCCAGCACCACGAAGTCGGTGACCCCCTCCCGCCGCAGCCGCACCGCGGCCCCGAGCCCACCGAACCCGGACCCGATCACCGCGACCCGCACATGCTCCCGCTGCTCGCCGTCCCGCCGATGAGTCTCCCGAGCCATCTGGCCGCCTCCGCACCTCGCCCCGGACTCCGCCAGTGAACACTGGCGCAATGGGGAGAGTAGAGGAGCCCTGTACCGGCCGGTAGGGGTCGGCACGCGAAAAGTTACCGACGGTACGAGCTGGCGTCACCGACGGTACGACGTGAAGTCAGCGACGGTACGAGCTGAAGTCACCGGGCGGTACGAGCCGGAGTCACCGGGCGGCCCGGGGCGGAGTCACCGACGGCCGGGGAGGAGTCACCGACGGCCGGGACGGAGCAATCGCCGCTACGAACTAGGGTGCGGACGTGGCAGACACGGACACGGCACGGACGCGGGAATACCGCATGGACGAACTGGCCGGACTGGCCGGCATCACGGTGCGCACCCTGCGCTTCTACCGCGAACGCAGACTGATCCCGCCGCCCCGCCGCGAGGGCCGTATCGCCTGGTACGACGATCATCATCTGGCCCGGCTGCGCACGATCGCGGCGCTGCTGGAGCGGGGCCACACCCTCACCGGCATCGCCGAACTCGCCGAAGCCTTCGACCACGGCCGCGATGTCGCCGACCTGCTCGGCGTCGGCCCGCCCACCGAGGAGACGCCGGTCCGCCTCACCCCCGGGGAACTCGCCGACGCCTTCGCGGGCCAGGCCACCCCCGAGAACCTCGCCGCCGCCCTGGACCTGGGCTATCTGGGCACCGACGGCGAGGACATCGTCCACATCAGCCGCCGTCTGCTCGATGTCTCCCGGTCCCTGGTGGCCGAGGGCATCCCGCTCTCCGAGGTACTGGCGGCGGGCCGCCGCGTCCGCGAACACGCCGACGCCCTCGCGGACCTCTTCGCCGCCCTCATCCTGCGCCACGCCCCCGAGGAGGACCTCCAGCGGCTGCGCCCCCTGGCGAAGAGCGTGGTGGAGGCGGAACTGTCACTGGCGCTGGACCGCAGACTCCGCGAACACGGCTGAGGACACGGCCTCAACGCCGCTCCCCATAGACCACCGTCACCGGCGCGTGATCGGACCACCGCTCCCCATGCGTGGCGGCCCGCTCGACGATCCCCTTCACGGCCCGCCCGGCGAGCCCGGGGGTGGCGACCTGATAGTCGATCCGCCACCCGGTGTCGTTGTCGAAGGCCCGCCCCCGGTAGGACCACCAGGAGTACGGCCCCGCAACGTCCGGGTGCAGCGACCGCACGACATCGACGTACCCCCCGTCCCCGGCGTCGAACACGGAGGTCAGCCAGTCCCGCTCCTCGGGAAGGAAGCCGGAGTTCTTGACGTTGCCCCGCCAGTTCTTCAGATCGGCCGTCTCATGGGCGATGTTCCAGTCGCCGCAGACCAGCACCTCGCGCCCGTCGGCGGCGGCCCGCTCCCGCAGCCCCTTCAGATGGCCGAGGAACTCCCCCATGAACCGGTACTTCTCGTCCTGCCGCTCGGTCCCCACATCACCCGACGGCAGATAGAGGGAGGCCACGGTCAGCCCCGGCAGATCGCCTTCGACATAACGCCCGCTGGAGTCGAACTCCTCGGACCCGAACCCGATCCGCACCCGCTCGGGCGCCCGCCGGGTGTACAGCGACACCCCGGCCCGCCCCTTGGCCGCCGCCGGGGCATGCACCACATGCCACCCCTCGGGCGCCCGGACCTGCTCCGGCAACTGCTCGGGCTCCGCGCGCACCTCCTGAAGACACAGCACATCGGCATCGGTCGCGGCGAGCCACTCCACGAAACCCTTCTTCGCGGCGGCACGCAGTCCATTCACATTCACGCTGGTCACAGTGAGCACCCCGGCACGATACCCGCACACTGGACCGAGTCCATTTACCGAGGGGCGCCACGTCACCCTCATAGGGCACCCTTGTCCGGTGACCAGCACGCACATACGCCCCGTCCCCTTCGACCACCCGGACGCCGTCAAGCTCAACGACGAGGTCCAGGCCGAGTACCACGAGCGCTACGGCGACGGCGGCGACGCCACCGTCCTGTCCCCGGCGGACTTCCGCCCGCCGAACGGCGCCTACCTCATCGCCTACGACGAGACGGGCCGCCCCGTGGCCACCGGCGGCTGGCGCAGCCAGGACCACAACGACGAGGGCAACGAGAACGGCGACGCCGAACTGAAGCGCATGTACGTGGTCCGCGACCTGCGGGGCCACGGCCTCGCCCGCCGGATGCTCGCCGCCCTGGAGGACGACGCCCGCACGGCGGGCCGCACCCGCATGGTCCTGGAAACCGGCCTGGAACAGCCGGAGGCCATCGCCCTCTACACCTCCAGCGGCTATGAACCGTGCGCGAAGTTCGGTTACTACCGCGCGTACGATTCCAGCCGCTGCTTCGCGAAGCCGCTGTAGCGGCTCCCCGCACGGACGCTCTGGCACGTCCCGGAAACGACAGAGATCCCGACCGATCATGAAGATCGGCGGGATCTCGTCAACTGCGCCTGAACCAAGTCAAGAACAGTGTGTGCGGTGGACCTGTGGGGATTTGAACCCCAGACCCCCTCGATGCGAACGAGGTGCGCTACCAGACTGCGCCACAGGCCCTTGCAACGAGTGAAACCTTAGCACCCCGATCGGCGTGCTCGGAAATCCGTTGCGGAGGGGTCCGGGAGGGGGTGGAAGGGGGCGGGCGAAGGGTCCGGCCGGGGTGGGCGGGGGGTGGTTACTCGTTGGCCGCGCGCGGCCGGTCGCCGTCCTCGTACTGGTCGAACAGCGGGGTGCGTCCGCGCTCGCGGGCCCGCCGGGCGGACGCGGCGCGGCGGCGGGCGTCGCCGCGGTCGTCGCCGTCCGTGCGGTCATCGGCCCGGTCATCGGCCGGTGGGGCCGGTTCCTCGGGCTGCTCCTCGGCGGCGGGCTGCGACTCCTGCTCGCGGGCGACGGAGCTGGAGCGGGCCGAGCTCCACGCGTCCGGCGCGCCGAGGTCGACGTCCGCCGTCGCCCGTGGCGCGACCGGCGCGGTCACATAGGTCGGCAGCGGCACCGGGACCGGATCCCAGCTGCCGCCGTGCCCGGGCAGACGCTGCCGCTCGCGCTGCTGGTCGACCCACTCGGCGTGGTCGGTCTGCTCCACCAGTGCCCGCCGGTCGGCGGCGAGCGCCGACAGACCGGGGTCCGTCTCGGGCTCGGGTCCCTCCTCCGGCTCATCGCTGTCGGCGACGGCGGTGGACGCCGCCCGGCGGGGCTGGCGGGTACGCTCCCGCAGCCGCTGCGCGGCGACCTCGGCGCGGCGCCGGTCCATCTGGTACGCGAACCGGCGGCGCTCCTGGGAGCGCAGATACGCGATGTATCCGCTGAGCAGCACGGCGGGCACACCGGGCGCCCACAGGAACGTGAGCCCGCCGACGGCCGCGACGATCGCGCCGAGCGTGAAGGCGAGGAAGAGCATCATCGTGGTACGGCGTCGGCGCGCGAGCACCTTCGTACGCCGGGCGCGCGCGGCAGCGGCTTCCGAGCCGGGCGTGCGCCGTGCACGCGGTGCGCGCTTGACCGCCTGGGCCGACGACGCCTGACCACCCGGCGTCGGGGCCTGCGCCTGGGCCGGTGCCTGTTCCGGCACCTGGACCGATGCCTGGGGCTGCCGTGCCCGGGCAGCGGCCCGCGCGGGGGCGGGCTTGCGCGCCGCCCTGGGCGCCGGCTTCGGCGCGGGTGCCTGCGGGGGTGCCGGAGGCATGGCGAAGGCCCGGACGTCCACCGAGTTGGTGAGGACGTCCGGGACGGATCCGGGCTCCCCCTCGTCGGTGCGCGCCCGCAGGTCCTTGGCGTACCGGCGCTCCATCCCCGCCCGTCCGGACAGCAGCCGGATGGCGGTGCTGAAGCGTTCCGTCGGACGGGCCTCGTTCAGCTCGTCCTGCCTACGGAGCCACATAGGCACCAAGTAGGCGGCCCAGGCCCCGACAATGACTGCGTAGATGAGGCCGCTGCTGCTCACGCCTCACACGGTAGAGGGGTTTGCGTGGGGCCATCCGCCAATTGGGCCGGTGTGTCGCACGATCCGGCTGATATTTCGAACTTTTTTTGTGATCGATGCGATCAGCAGACCGCACGGGTCGTGAATTTAATGCCTCGGCGCGATCCCCGGCCGATCAAATTCGAACGTATATTCAATTTCCGGGGTTACGGTGGATTCCCCCGCGTGTTCCGGCGGTCCTGCGGGGTGTTCTGACGGTCGTCCGGGGTGCTCTGCCGGTCGTCGGTGGCGTTCCGCCGGTCGTCGTCGGTGGCGTTCCGCCGGTCCCCGGGCTCGCTCTGCCGGCTTCCCGCGGCAGGCTGCGCGTGGGCGCGCCGCCAGCGCGCGAGCACGCCCTCCGGTACTTCCTCCGCGGTGAGCGCGAAGACGAGATGGTCGCGCCAGGCGCCGTCGATGTGGAGATAACGCGGCCGGATCCCCTCCTCACGGAATCCGAGTTTCTCCACCACCCGGCGGCTCGGGGCGTTCTCGGGCCTAATGCAGACCTCGATGCGGTGCAGCCCGATCGTGCGGAAACAGTGGTCGGTGACCAGCGCCACGGAGGTCGGCATCACTCCCCGTCCGGCCACCGCCTGGTCGACCCAGTAGCCGACGTGCCCGGAGCACATCGAGCCCCAGGTGATGCCCGCGACCGTCAACTGCCCCACCAGGCGCCCCTGGTACTCGATGACGAACGGCAGCATCCGCCCGGCGTTCGCCTCGGAGCGCAGATGGCGGACCATCTGGCGGTAGGTGGGCCGGTGCGCGAGCGGGCCGCCCGGCGCGGGCGGCGGGATGGTCGCCTCCCAGGGGCGCAGCCAGTCGCGGTTGCGCCGGTTCACCTCGCGCCAGGCCCGCTGGTCGCGCAGCTTTATCGGCCGGAGGACGATGTCGCCGTCGACCAGCTCCACCGGCCATGACGGGCTGTTCAGCGGGCACCCCCGGGGCGTCTGGAGCCGTCGCCGGCCGGCGTGCGGTCATCGGCGGCCGTGGGGTGGTCCCCGCCGCGGATCTGGTCGACGGCGTGTTTCAGCAGTGGTGCCAGGACGGCCAGTCCGTCCTTCACCCCGCCGCTGGAGCCCGGCAGGTTCACGATCAGCGTGCCGCCCGCCACCCCGGCGAGCCCGCGCGAGAGCGCCGCCGTCGGCACCTTGTCGCGCCCGTACGCGCGGATCGCCTCCGCGATGCCCGGCACCTCGTGGTCGAGCACCGCGCGGGTGGCCTCCGGGGTTCGGTCGGTCGGCGAGATGCCCGTGCCGCCGGTCGTGACGATGACGTCGTACCCGGCCGCCACGCCCGCGCGCAGCGCCTCCCGCACGGGATCGCCGTCCGGCACCACCTGCGGGCCGTCGACGGCGAAGCCGAGGCCGGTCAGGGCCTCGGCGATCAGCGGGCCGCCCCGGTCCGCGTAGACCCCGGCCGCGGCCCGGTGGGAGGCGGTGACGACCAGGGCGGCGTACGGCGCGCCCCCTGCCGGCTCCCCGGCGCTCACGGCCGGCTCCAGTCGCCCGACGTGCCGCCCGTCTTCTCCTCCACCCGTACGTCCGTGATGACCGCTCCCTTGTCGACCGCCTTGACCATGTCGATCACGGTGAGCGCGGCGACGGAGACCGCGGTGAGGGCCTCCATCTCGACGCCCGTGCGGTCCGTGGTCCGCACCGTGGCGGTGATCTCCACGGCGTCGTCCGCGACCGACAGGTCCAGTTTCACACCTGAGAGCGCCAGGGGGTGGCACAGCGGGATCAGGTCGGGGGTGCGTTTGGCGCCCATGATGCCCGCGATCCGCGCGGTGGCGAGCGCGTCGCCCTTGGGCATGCCCTCGCCGCGCAGCAGCGCGACCACGCGGGGCGAGACGAGGACCCGCCCGCTCGCGCGGGCCGTGCGCGCCGTCACGTCCTTGTCCGAGACGTCGACCATGCGGGCGGCGCCCGCTTCGTCGATGTGCGTGAGTCGGTCCTGCGTGCTCATGGTGTGTCGCGCTCCCGGTCCGGGCCCGCCGCGCTGGGGGCGCACGGGCCTGTTGTGCGCGACACGGTACCCCCACGGCGGGGCGGTCAGCCGAGCAGGACCACCTCGACCTCGGCGCCCGGCTCGACGCTCCCGGCGTCCTCCGGTACGACGATCAGCGCGTCCGCGTGGGCGAGGGCGGCGACCAGATGCGACCCGGCCCCGCCGACCGGCGTCACGGTCCCGTCCGCGTAGTTGGCCCGCAGGAACTGTCTGCGGCCCTTGGGCGAGGTCAGCGCCTTCCTCGCGGAGAGCGTCGCGCGCGTGCGCGGGCGGTGGACGTCTTCGAGGCCCATGAGGGCGCGGATCGCGGGCCGGACGAACAGTTCGAAGGAGACGTACGACGACACCGGGTTGCCGGGGAGCGCGAGCAGCGGGGTGTGGTCGGGGCCGATGGAGCCGAAGCCCTGGGGCTTGCCGGGCTGCATGGCGAGGGTGCGGAAGTCGATGCCGCTGCCCGCCTCGTCCTCGTCGCCGACGTGGGAGAGGGCCTCCTTGACGACGTCGTAGGCGCCGACGCTGACCCCGCCCGTGGTGACCATGAGGTCGGCGCGGACGAGCTGGTCCTCGATGGTGGTGCGCAGGATCTCGGCGTCGTCGGCGACCGCGCCCACGCGGTAGGCGATGGCTCCGGCGTCGCGGGCGGCGGCGGTCAGGGCGAAGCTGTTGGAGTCGTAGATCTGGCCGCTGCCGAGTTCCTCGTCGGGCTGGACGAGTTCGCTGCCGGTGGACATGACCACCACGCGCGGGCGCGGGCGCACCCGTACCGTGCCGCGGCCGATCGCGGCGAGGAGCGCGATCTGGGGCGGGCCGAGCACGGTGCCGGCCTCCAGCGCGCGGTCGCCGGCCCGCACATCGCTGCCCTTCGCGCGCACGTGCGCGCGCTCCGGTGCCGGGCGGTGGACGTGCACCTGTCCCGTGGCGCCCTCGGGGGCGAGGCTGCGGGCGCGCATCGAGGCGACCGGGCCCTCGCCCAGGCCGCCGTCGGTCCACTCGACGGGGACGACGGTCTCGGCGCCGGGCGGCAGCGGGGCGCCGGTCATGATGCGGGCGGCCTGGCCGGGGCCGACCCTGAGCAGGTCGGCCTGGCCCGCCGCGACGTCCCCCACGACCTCCAGGACGGCCGGGTACTCCTCGCTCGCGCCCGCGACATCGGCGACCCTGACCGCGTACCCGTCCATCGAGCTGTTGTCGAAGGGCGGGAGCGACAACGGCACCGTGATGTCGTCGACCAGGACGCAGCCCTGGGCGTCGAGCAGTTGGAGTTCGATGGGTTCGAGCGGGCGGACGGTCGCGAGGATGTCCTCCAGGTGTTCGTCCACCGACCACAGGTGGTCCGGGCCGGTGGGGCGGGGCGCGGCGGTGCTCAAGTGGCTACATCTCCTCGGTGACGTAACTGCGGAGCCAGGACCGGAAGTCCGGTCCCAGGTCTTCACGTTCGCACGCGAGTCTGACAATGGCACGCAGGTAGTCGCCGCGGTCGCCGGTGTCATAGCGGCGGCCGTCGAAGACGACGCCGTGCACCGGGCCGCCGATCTTCTCGTCCTGGGTGAGCTGCTGGAGGGCGTCGGTGAGCTGGATCTCGCCGCCGCGGCCGGGCTCGGTCCGGCGCAGTATGTCGAAGACGTGCGGGTCCAGGACATAGCGGCCGATGATGGCGTAGTTCGACGGGGCGTCCGCCGCGCTGGGCTTCTCCACCAGGTCGTGGATCTTGACGACATCGCCCTCGGCGGTGGGGTCGACGGCCGCGCAGCCGTAGAGGTGGATCTGTTCGGGGGCGACCTCCATGAGGGCGACGACGCTGCCGCCGTGCCGCTCCTGGACGTCGATCATGCGCTTGAGGAGGGGGTCGCGCGGGTCGATGAGGTCGTCGCCGAGCAGGACGGCGAAGGGTTCGTTCCCGACGTGCGGGGCGGCGCACAGGACGGCGTGCCCGAGGCCCTTGGGGTCGCCCTGGCGCACGTAGTGCATGGTGGCGAGGTCGCTGGACTCCTGGACCTTGGCGAGGCGGGCGGCGTCGCCCTTCTTCCCGAGGGCCGACTCAAGTTCGTAGTTGCGGTCGAAGTGGTCCTCAAGGGGGCGCTTGTTGCGGCCCGTGACCATGAGGACGTCGTCGAGACCGGCGGAGACGGCCTCCTCGACCACGTACTGGATCGCCGGCTTGTCCACGACCGGCAGCATCTCCTTGGGAGTGGCCTTGGTGGCCGGCAGGAACCGGGTGCCCAGACCTGCTGCGGGAATGACAGCCTTGCTGATCCTGGGGTGCGACTGAGTCATGGTCGCAACCCTATCCGGTGCCTTTGTGAAGAATCTGGGGCTCCGGTTAATTTGCTCTCATATGAACGTAATTATCGCGATACAGGAGCAGGAGTGAATCACATCGAACGTACGACTGACAGTGACAAACAAAAGTTGCGCCGACAGCTCCTCACGGTAAGAGGCAGGTTGCCGGAAGATGTCGTACGGGAGGCGGGGCGCGCGCTGGCCGGACGCGCGCTCGAACTGCCCGAGCTGGCACGGGCGGGCACGGTGGCCGCGTACGTCTCCGTGGGCGGCGAGCCCGGCACCATCGCCCTGCTGGACGCCCTGTGCGCGCGGGGCGTGCGGGTCCTGCTCCCGGCGCTGCTGCCGGACAACGACCTGGACTGGGGCGCCTACACGGGCGAGGGCTCCCTCACCCGGATCCGGCACGGCGGGAAGATGACGCTCTTCGAGCCCGCCGGCGACCGTCTCGGCCCGGACGCCGTCACCGACGCCGACGTGGTGCTGCTGCCCGGCCTCGCGGTCGACACGCGCGGGATGCGCCTGGGGCGCGGCGGAGGATCGTACGACCGTGTCCTCGCGCGGCTGGAGCGGGCGGGCGCCGATCCCGCGCTCGTGGTGCTGCTGTACGACACGGAGGTCCTGGAGCGGGTTCCGGCGCAGGAGCACGACCGCGCGGTGCAGGCCGTGGTGACACCGACGGGGGTGCGCCGCTTCACCGGTGCGTGAAGCACGAGTGCGCCCGGGACAAGTGCGCCCGGGACACAGGAAGGGCCCTGCACGCGCGCGTGTCGCGTGCAGGGCCCTTCCGGTGTCCGCGGGTGCGGCCGTCGGACCGTCAGGCGCGGGTCATGGCTTCAGGGTCAGCGTGTCGATGGTGCCGTCCTCGACCGCCTGTTCGGTGAACGCCCAGTCCAGCAGCTCGCCGTCCGCCCACTCGTCGGTCTGGTCGGTGTAGTGGGCGCTGTAGGCGTGCCCGGAGGCACCCGTGAGGTTGATCCACTTCGACTTGTCCAGGTCGTCGAGGTTGACCACCATGCGCATCGACGGCACCCAGACGACGCCGTAGCCGCCCGCCGCGTTCCAGCCGGTCGCGTTGACCGTGCCCTCGCCGCCGCCGAGGTTCCAGGGGCCGCGGTTCAGGGCGTACTGGAGGAAGCTCGGGCCCTCGGTGCCCAGCGTCTGGTTCTCCAGGAACAGCCGGTGCAGCCGGCCCCAGCTCCAGGTGTCGATGTCCTTGCCGAGCTTGGAGGTCAGCTCCCAGCGCGCGTCGATCATGGCGCGCTCGAACAGCTCGTCACGGTTGTCGGCGGCGGGGCGGCCGTTGCCCGACTCGGGCGTGGTCCACCAGTCGCTGTCCGGCTCGTCCATGAGGTTGCGGACCACCTCGAACCAGCGGTCGCCGCCGTCGGGCTGCGCCTGGTCGGCGGCGCGCTCGCCGCACTCCAGCACCTTGGTGTCGTCGTCGACCGGGCCGGTGTTCTCGACCGGGTCGACCCACAGGCACTGGTCCTCGACCCGCAGCTCCTTGGGCAGCTTGTTGCCGAAGGCCAGCTTGAGGATGTTGCGCCAGACGGAGTTGAAGTAGGCCGCCGCGGCGGAATCGGCGTCCTGGGTGTAGTCCCAGCCCTCCAGCAGCTTCTGCGCCTCGCGCACGTCCTTGTCGTCGACGTCGAGCTTCAGCAGCTCCGGCACCAGCAGCCGGGCGATCTCGCTGCTGTTGTCGAGCTGCATCTGGCGCATGTCCTCGGTGGAGACCTTGCCGCCGTCCTTGATCTTCGACTCGATCAGGTCGGTGATCCGCTGGCTGCGGGTGCCGTAGCCCCAGTCCGTGGTGAGCGTGTACGGGTAGTCGGCCTCGTCCACGACGGCCTGGTTCGCGGTGACGATGTAGCCGCGCTCCGGGTCGTACTCGTTGGGCAGCTCGTCCTGCTCGATGTAGCCGGTCCACTCGTGGTCGGGGTCCCAGCCCGGCTGCGGGATGGAGCCGTCGGCCCCCTCCGCGCGGGTGGGGATCTTGCCCGGCAGCGTGTAGCCGATGTGGTTGTCGGTGTCCGCGTAGACCAGGTTCTGCGAGGGCACCTCGAACAGGGCCGCCGCCGCGCGGAAGTCCTCCCAGTCGGTCGCCTTGTTCATCTCGAAGACGGCGTCCATGGAGGTGCCGGGGTCGAGCGCGGTCCAGCGCAGGGCGACGCCGTAGCCGTCGGCGCGGTCGGGGGCCGCGTTGTCGACGGTGGCCTCCTGGCCGACGTCGACGAGTTCGTCCGCGCGGTCGGACAGCAGGGGGCCGTTGTTGGTCTCGCGGACCACGATCGTCTTGGACTCACCGCCGGCGACCTCGATCGTCTCCTCGCGCGTGGTGAACGGCTTGACCTTGCCGTCGTAGAGGTAGCCGTCGCCGGTGAGCTTCTCCAGGTAGAGGTCGGTGACGTCGACGCCGGAGTTGGTCATGCCCCAGGAGATGTCCTGGTTGTGGCCGATGACCACGCCGGGCATGCCCGCGAAGGTGTAGCCGCTGACGTCGTACTGGCAGGTCTCGGAGACCTCGCGGCAGTGCAGGCCCATCTGGTACCAGACCGAGGGCAGCGACGCCGACAGGTGCGGGTCGTTGGCCAGCAGCGGCTTTCCGGTGATGGTGTGCTCGCCGCCGACGACCCACGAGTTGGAGCCGATGCCGTTGCCGTTCACCCCGACGGCCTCGGGGACGTTGTCGAGCAGGTCGTAGAGGCCGGAGAGCTGCGTCTGGAGGGCCGAGGAGTCGGTGGAGGCGGCGGATGCCGTCCCGGTGCCGTCCGAAGCCTCTGAGACGGCGTCAGCGGCCCCGCCCATACCGGTCGTGCCGTCCGTGCCGGTCGTGTCGCTCGTGCCGTCCGTCGCCGTCCCGTCGGTGCCCGTGCCGCTGCCGCCGCCGTCGAACGTCTCGGTCAGCTCGTCGTACTGGCCGTCCTGGACGATCGCCTGATTGCGGTCGTAGGGGTACTGCGGATACAGGTCGGCGATCTGCTGCGGGCCCAGCCGACTGGTCATCAGGGCGCGGTCGATCTCGTCCTGCATGTTGCCGCGCAGATCCCAGGCCATCGCCTTCAGCCAGGCCAGCGAGTCGACCGGGGTCCACTGCTGGGGCGCGTAGTCGTTGACGAAGCCGAGGGCCGCGTACTCCAGGGAGATGTCCGCGCCGCTCTTGCCCTCCAGGTACGCGTTGACCCCCTTGGCGTACGCGTCGAGGTACTTCTTGGTCTCGTCCGACAGCGTGGAGTCGTACTCCTCCTTCGCCACCCGGTCCCAGCCCAGGGTGCGCAGGAATTCGTCGTTCTCGACCTGGCTCTCGCCGAACATCTCCGACAGCCGCCCGGAGGTCATGTGGCGGCGCACGTCCATCTCGTAGAACCGGTCCTGCGCCTGCACGAAGCCCTGCGCCATGAACAGGTCCTCGTCGGAGGAGGCGTAGATCTGCGGGATGCCATAGGCGTCGCGTTTGACGTCCACCGGCCCCGACAGGCCCTCCAGCGTGATCGAGCCCGTCGTCTGCGGGAAGGAGGCACGGACGGTGCTGATGGTCCAGTACGCCCCGTAGGCGAGACCGCCCACGATCGCCAGCACCAGGACCAGCACGAACAGCCGGCCCTTGCGTCCCTTCTTCCTGCCGGATTTGCCGGGCCTGCGACCCGTTGTGGCGGTGGTGTTGGGGGGCATCGCTGTCCTTGCTGTCCTTACGCGAGCGGCAGGCGGTCCTGGAGTGCTGGAGCAACCATAGGCGCAGGGCCTGAGGGCACTTGACGCGGACTGGTGTACCAGCACGCACGAGCGTTCGATCTTGTACCGGGCGAGCGTCAAGAAAGCGTCAAGAGTTAGGTAAGGTAATGAAGTAGTTGGGCGCACGGCCCTGAGCCGTCGTGTCCGATGTACATGTCTGCTCACGCGCGGTGCGCGCACGTGGGCCAGGGAAGGGAACGGCCGCTGACTGTCCACGACCTCAACGAACTCCTGCTCGTCTGCTCGCTCGTCCTGCTCGTCGCCGTGGCAGCGGTCCGGATCTCCTCGCGCAGCGGGCTCCCCAGCCTGCTCGTGTACCTGGGCATCGGCATCGCCATGGGACAGGACGGCATCGGCGACATCCAGTTCAACAACGCCGAACTGACCCAGGTCATCGGATACGCGGCCCTGGTCGTGATCCTGGCCGAGGGCGGTCTCGGCACGAAATGGAAGGAGGTCAGGCCGGCCCTGCCCGCGGCCTCCGCGCTGGCGCTGGTCGGTGTGGCGGTGAGCGTCGGGGTCACGGCGACGGCCGCGCACTACCTGGTCGGGCTGGACTGGCGCCAGGCGCTCATCATCGGCGCGGTGGTGTCCTCGACGGACGCGGCGGCCGTGTTCTCCGTGCTGCGCAGAATTCCGCTGCCCGCGCGCGTGACGGGCACGCTGGAGGCCGAGTCGGGCTTCAACGACGCCCCGGTCGTCATCCTGGTCGTCGCCTTCTCCACGGCCGGCCCGATCGACCACTGGTACGTGCTGCTGGGGACCATAGCGATGGAGCTGGCCATCGGCGCCGCCGTCGGCCTGGCGGTCGGTTTCCTGGGCTCCTGGGGGCTGCGGCACATCGCGCTGCCCGCCTCCGGTCTCTACCCGATCGCCGTCATGGCCATCGCGATCACCGCCTACGCGGCGGGCGCGCTGGCGCACGGCAGCGGCTTCCTCGCGGTCTATCTCGCCGCCATGGTGCTGGGCAACGCCCGGCTGCCGCACGCGCCCGCCACGCGCGGGTTCGCCGACGGGCTGGGCTGGATCGCGCAGATCGGCATGTTCGTCCTGCTGGGCCTGCTGGTCACCCCGCACGAACTGGGCGACGACATCCTGCCCGCGCTGCTGATCGGCCTGGTGCTGACCATGGTGGCGCGCCCGCTGAGCGTGGTGCTCTGCCTGGTGCCGTTCCGGGTGCCGTGGCAGGAGCAGGCGCTGATGTCCTGGGCCGGGCTGCGCGGCGCGGTGCCCATCATCCTGGCGACGATCCCCATGGTGAACGGCGTCGGGGGCAGCCGCCGCATCTTCAACATCGTCTTCGTCCTGGTCGTCGTCTACACCCTCGTCCAGGGGCCCACCCTGCCCTGGCTCGCGCGCGTGCTGCGCCTGGGCGACAAGACCGAGGCCGCCGACCTGGGCATCGAATCGGCGCCGCTTGAGCGGTTGCGCGGGCATCTGCTGTCCGTCGCCATCCCCGACGGCTCCCGTATGCACGGCGTCGAGATCAACGAACTGCGGCTGCCGGCGGGCGCCGCCGTGACCCTTGTCGTCCGCGAAGGAAAATCGTTCGTTCCGCTGCCCACGACCGTCCTGCGACGCGGCGACGAGCTGCTCGTCGTCACCACGGACCCGGTCCGCGACGCCGCCGAGGCCCGGCTGCGCGCGGTGGGCCACGGCGGCAAGCTGGCGGGCTGGCTCCGCGGGAACGGGGCGAACGGGGCGACCGCCGTACGACGCTGAATCGTCGGGCCGGACGGACGGAAGGCCGGGTCGGGGGGCGCCGAGTCTGGGGGCGTCGGGTCAGCGGCGCCGCGCCGGGTCGGACGGGCGCCGGGTCGGGTCGGGCGGCGCCGGGCCGGACGGGCCGCACATGCCGGGCAGACGGGCAGGCGGGCAGACCGGCCGGGACGCACTGAGCGGACTGGCCGGGTGGACGGACCGACCGGATGGGCGGACCGGATGGGCGGACCGACCGGATGGGCGGACCGGATGGGCGGACCGACCTGATGGGCGGACCGGATGGGCGGACCGACCGGATGGGCGGAAGGCCGTGCCCGGGGCGCCGGGGCGGGCGCGGCCGACCCCGGGCGCGGCCGGCCCGGGACCGGTCGGCCGCCCGGCCCGCCGCCCTGTTACAGGCACATTTCGTACGGTTCACACCCCTCCCAATCCCAGGCCACCCATGACATTGGTGGGCACTTTCACAAAGTCTCCGCGCGTAGACCCCTGTACGATGAAGGCCGACCTGATCGAACCGACTCTGCCTGACGCAGGGCTGGCGCGACCGTATGGCGGCCGGGACGCTCCTCGCAGTGAACGCCGGTATCTACCGCAGTTCCGCGCAAGAGGACAGCTCTCGGTGCCCCCGCGCGGGCGGCGCCACCAGGCGGCAGAAAGGCACGGGGCCGTGGTGTCCGCGGTCACCAACGAGTCTTCGAAGGACGCGTCGGAGCTTTCCCGCCCGGGATACGGGCGTCTGTTGCGCACCCGGGGCGCCTGGACGTTCCTGCTGCCCGGCTTCGCGGCGCGTCAGCCGTTCGCGATGCTCACCATCTCCATCGTGCTGCTGGTGCAGCACACCACCGGCTCCTACGGCACGGCGGGCGCCGCCGCGGCCGTCACCGGCGTCTCCATGGCACTGTTCGCGCCCTACAGCGGGCGCCTGGCCGACCGCTACGGCCAGCGCGCGGTGCTGGTCCCCGGCGTCCTGGTGCACACCCTGTCGGGCCTCACCCTGACGGCGCTCGCGCTCGCCGACGCCCCCTTGTGGGCGCTGTTCGCGGCGGCCGTGCCGACCGGCGCGTCGGTGCCGCAGATCGGGCCCATGGTGCGGGCCCGCTGGGCCGCGAAACTCCAGGGCAGGCCCCTGATGAGCACCGCGGCGGCCTTCGAGTCCGTCACCGACGAGCTGACCTTCGTGGTCGGCCCGCTGCTGGCGACCGCCCTGTGCACCACCGTCGACCCGGCGGCCGGTCTGATCACCGAGGCGGCGCTGACACTGGTCGGCGGTCTGCTGTTCGCCGCGCAGAAGAGCACCCAGCCCACGGTGTCCGCCGCCGGGCACGCGCGCGTGGAGCGGGTTTCCGCACTGCGCGTCCCCGGGGTGCGGGTGCTGATCGTGGCGTTCCTGGGCATCGGGGCGGTCTTCGGCGGCATGCAGGTCTCGCTGGCCGCGTTCAGCGAGTCCCTCGGCGAACCGGGCCTGAACGGCGTCCTGTACGGCGTTTTCGCCGCCGGCAACATGATCTCCGGCATCGCCTGCGGAGCCATCGCCTGGAAGTCCGCCCCGCAGCACCGGCTCGTCGTCGGCTACGCCGCCCTCGCGCTGACCGCGTCCGGTCTGTGGGCGGCCCACTCGCCGCTGGTCCTGGCCGGGCTCGGCCTGCTGGTCGGCATGTCCATCGCGCCCGCCCTGATCACCGGCTACACCCTGGTCGACGGGCTGGTCCCGGCCGGGGCGCGCACGGAGGCGTTCACCTGGCTGACCGGCGCGGTGGCGCTCGGCCAGGCGGCGGCCGTCACGGTCGCCGGGCAGCTGGAGGACCGCTTCTGGGACGGCGCCGGGTTCCTGGTGCCGATGGGCGGCACCCTGCTCGCCCTGGTGACGGTCGTGTCCCTGCGTTCGCGGCTCGCGGTGCGCCAGACCCGTACCGTGGCGCGTGGCGTGGGTCACCGCGAGCCGGTGGCAGTGGACTGATCCCGAGGAATACGTCACTATGGACCGTCGTTAGCACTCATCGAGTGAGAGTGCCAGGAGGAAGACAGTGCCGACCTATCAGTATCAGTGCACCGAATGCGGCCAGGGCCTTGAGGCGGTGCAGAAGTTCACCGACGACGCCCTGACCGAGTGCCCGAACTGCGCCGGCCGCCTCAAGAAGGTGTTCTCCGCGGTCGGCATCGTCTTCAAGGGCTCGGGCTTCTACCGCAACGACAGCCGCGGCTCCTCGTCGAGCAGCGCCCCGGCGAAGTCGCCGGCCTCGGCGGGTTCCTCGTCATCGTCGGCCTCCTCGTCCTCGGACGCGAAGTCGTCGCCGTCGGAGTCGAAGTCGTCCTCCGCGGACTCCGCCAAGCCGTCGAGTTCCGGCACCTCCACCAGCACCTCAGCGGCGTAGCACCCGCTTCCCGAGACCCTGCCGTCATCGCGACGGCGGGGTCTTCGGCGTTCGCCGACGACCGATGACGGCTCGAAGACGGCACGATGGGTGCGCGACGAGTGCGCGAGGGCGGCTCCCGTGTGTGCCTCATGACGACAGCTCGCGTGCGGACCTCTCGACGACAGCTCGCGTGCGGACCTCCGCGTCCGGCCGGGGTGGCGGCTAGTGTGCTGGTCATGGCGAATCCAGCGCACGCAGAGAACGCAGCGAACGCGGAGATCGGTGTCATCGGCGGCTCCGGCTTCTACTCGTTCCTCGATGACGTGGAAGAGGTACAGGTCGACACGCCGTACGGGCCGCCCAGCGACTCCCTCTTCCTCGGCGAGATCGCCGGCCGGCGGGTCGCCTTCCTGCCCCGCCACGGCCGCGGGCACCATCTGCCGCCGCACCGCATCAACTACCGAGCCAACCTGTGGGCACTGCGCTCGGTCGGCGTCCGCCAGGTCCTCGGCCCGTGCGCCGTCGGCGGACTGCGCCCCGAGTACGGGCCGGGCACCCTGCTGATCCCCGACCAGCTGGTGGACCGTACGAGGGCGCGGGGGCAGACGTTCTACGACGGGCTGCCGCTGCCCGACGGAAGCGTGTCGAACGTGGTGCATGTGGCCTTCGCCGATCCGTACTGCCCGGTCGGCCGGGCCACCGCGCTGAAGGCGGCGCGCGGGCGGGACTGGGAGGCGGTGGACGGCGGCACGCTGGTCGTGATCGAGGGCCCGCGCTTCTCGACCCGCGCCGAATCGCTGTGGCACCGGGCGCAGGGCTGGTCGGTGGTCGGCATGACCGGTCACCCGGAGGCCTCGCTCGCCCGCGAACTGGAGCTGTGCTATTCCTCCGTCGCTCTGGTCACCGACCTGGACGCGGGCGCCGAGACCGGTGAGGGCGTCTCGCACGACGAGGTGCTGCGGGTGTTCGCGGCGAACGTCGACCGGGTCCGGGACGTGCTGTTCGACACCGTGGCCGCGCTGCCCCCGACGGACCGCCGCGACTGCCTGTGCGCCAACGCGCTGGGCGGGGCGGACACGGGGATCGTGCTGCCGTAGGGAGGGATGCCGCCGGGCGGGGTCGGGGGCGGAACTCCCCGTTCGGGTGGCGGAGTTATCCACAACCGGGCAGTAGGACACGGGCTCCGGCGGGCATCGGCGAGACGCCTCATCGTGGTCGCACCAGCCGATTCCGTCGCAGGTGGTGATCGCCGTGTCCGTTCCTCCCTCCCACTCCCCCCGCTCTCCCCACTCCTCCCACTCCCCCCGCTCTCTCCTCTCTCCCCACCCTCCCGCCTCTCTTCACGCGGGCCCGTATCGCCCGCGCTCCGCGTATGCCCCGGGCCTTCCGGATCCTGTGCCAGGTCTTCAGGGTTCTGCGCCGGGTCTTCAGGGTTCTGCGCCGGGTCTTCAGGGTTCTGCGGCGGATCCGCCCGGTGGTGAGGTCCCTCCCCCTTGCGAGGTGCCGCAGTTCGCTCCTGTGCGGGTACGCGGCGGGCGGTATCGGTGGCACCGGCCGGGGCGGCGTCGTGGGCGGGCTCTGGCGGCCGGTCTCGTGGTCACCGCGGCGGTGCTGGTCGCGGCGGCGGTGCCCGGCGAGCCGACGGAGGGTGAGCGGGGCGGGCGGGCGCGGGGGCATCCGGTGGCCGAGCGCCCGCCCGAGCGGCCCGTGGAGAAGGTGACCGCGCCGGTGCGGATCGCCGACGGCGCCACGGTCCGGCTGCTGCGGCCGGGCGACCGGGTCGATGTCATCGCGGCGCCGGAGACGGCGACGGGCGGGGACGCGCGCGTGGTGGCGCGGGGCGCGCTGGTGGCCGAGTTGCCGGAGCCCGTGGACGAGGCCGGCGGCGGGGCGCTCGTGGTGCTGTCCGTGCCGAGGTCCACGGCGGCGCAATTGGTCGGCGCGGGCGTCACGGCACGGCTGGCGGTGACGCTGTGCTGAGCCTCAGCTCCGGTATGCGGTGCGACCGCGTGTCAAGTCCCTCGTTCGAGGGAGAGGATTGGACAGAATGGCGGCGCCCTGTCGTAGGTTGCGGACCGGTCTGTTCCTGTTCCCCTGCTCCATACGTGTGTGAAGGAAGGCTCCGAGGTGAGCGAAAAGAAGGAACCAGGCGTCTGGGACGGCTTCAAAGCCTTCCTGACGCGTGGGAACGTCGTCGATCTGGCAGTAGCGGTGGTCATCGGCGCCGCCTTCACCAACATCGTCAACTCGGTGGTGAAGGGTGTCATCAACCCGCTGGTCGGGGCGATCGGCACGAAGAACCTCGACAGCTACAGCTCCTGTCTGAAGGGCCCGTGCGAGAAGGCCGCGGACGGCACGGTCAGCACCGGCGTGATGATCCTGTGGGGCTCGGTGCTCGGCGCCGCGCTCAGCTTTGTGATCACGGCCGCGGTGGTCTACTTCCTGATGGTCCTGCCGATGGCCAAGTACCTGGCCCGGGTGGAGGCCCGCCGGAAGGCGAAGGAGGGCGCCCAGGAGGTCATCGAGGTCTCCGAGCTGGAGGTGCTCAAGGAGATCCGCGACGCGCTGGTCGCACAGCGCGGGTCGGGCCACGACGAGCGGTAGCGCGGGCGGCTCAGAGGTGGTGGGGCGGCTTCTCGTCGAGGAAACGCTTGAGGTCGTCGGCGCTCTCGGCGCCCGCCCGCTCGCCCCAGCCTCGGTCCGTGTCGTCCGACGACTGCGCGTCCAGCGGATCGTCGAAGATCAGCGCGGGTCGCGGGGCGCTCGGCTCGGGTGCGGAGGCGGTGTTCATGCCTCCAGCGTACGGCCCCGGGGCGGGCGCCGGACGAGGCCCTGCGCCGGACCCCCACCCTCCTTGTGAACACGTTCACAAGAAATTCGCCCCGGTTTCTGCTGTTCTGGGAGTCATGACTTCCCGTTCGACTCCGTCGCCGGGGTCCTCCGGCCCTTCCAGTCCTTCCGGTCCGCCGGCGCCCCCGGGCCCGCTGCGCCGGCTCACCGCGCGGGGGCGTGACGAGAGGCACCGCGCCTCGACTCCGCTCGAACTCTTCTTCGACCTCTGTTTTGTCGTCGCCGTCGCGCAGGCGGGCGTGCAACTGGTGGGCGCGCTGGCCGAAGGGCATGTCGGCGAGGGGATCCTGAACTACGCGATGGTGTTCTTCGCCATCTGGTGGGCGTGGATGAACTTCACCTGGTTCGCCTCGGCGTACGACAACGACGACGTGCTCTACCGCGTGGTGACCCTGGTGCAGATCGCGGGTGTCCTGGTGCTCGCCGCCGGGGTCTCGCGCGCCTTCGACCAGCATGAGTTCCTGCTGGTCTGGCTGGGCTACGCGATCATGCGGGTGGCGATGGCGTCCCAGTGGCTGAGAGTCGCGAAGGACGCGCGCGGCCAGGAGAGAGCGTGCGCCCTGCGCTATGCGATCGGCATCCTGGTCTGCCAGGTCGGCTGGCTGGGGCTGGTGCTGCTGCCGCAGTCGGCGCGCTCGTGGGTGTTCCTCGTGATGGTGCTCGCCGAGCTGTGTGTGCCGCTGCTCTCCGAGCGGGGCTTCGCCACCTCCTGGCATCCGCGTCACATCGCCGAGCGCTACGGGCTGTTCACCATCATCGTGCTCGGCGAGTCGGTCGCGGCGGCCACTGTCGCGGTGAAGTCCGGCGTGGACCAGAACGAGGCCGTGGGTGATCTGCTGCCGCTCGCGGCGGGCGGACTGCTGATCGTGTTCGCCGCCTGGTGGATCTACTTCGCCGTCCCGATCCACGGGCATCTGCGGAGCAACCGGGAGTCGTTCCTGTGGGGCTACGGCCACTATCTGATCTTCGCGTCCGCGGCGGCGATCGGCGGGGGCCTGGAGGTGGCCGTCGAGCAGGCCGTCCATGAGGCGCCCATCTCGAAGCTGGCCGCGTCAGCGGCGGTGACGCTGCCGACGGCGCTGTATCTGCTCGCGGTCTGGGCGCTGCACGCGCGCCACTTCAAGGCGGGCATCACCCAGCAGCTGGTGCTGCCGACGGCGGCGCTGCTAATGATCTGCTGCACGTTCCTGGGGCACTGGGCGGTGCTGGCGGCCGGTTGTGTGGCGGCGCTGACGGTGGCGGCCGGGGAGACGCTGACGGCACGAAGAGCCGGCCGGGGGCGCGCGGCGAAGGCGACGGCTCCGGCGATCTGATGCCCCGGGCGGCGCGCGGTGCCCCGGGCGGCTGCGTGCCGGCCGGTTCCGGGCCGGGCGAGACTGGGCGGCATGACAGTTGACGCTCTGACGGATGTGACCGGCGTACGGGTGGGGCACGCGACGCGTGCCGGGGACGGCTGGCTCACCGGTACGACGGTCGTGCTCGCCCCACAGGGCGGGGCGGTGGCCGCCGTGGATGTGCGCGGCGGCGGCCCCGGCACCAAGGAGACCGACGCCCTCGACCCGCGCAATGTGGTGCAGAAGGTCGAGGCGATCGTGCTGACGGGCGGCAGCGCGTACGGGCTCGACGCGGCCTCGGGGGTGATGGCCTGGCTGGAGGAGCGGGGGCGGGGGGTGCGGGTCGGGGTGGACCCGGCGCATGTGGTCCCGGTGGTGCCCGCCGCGTGCGTCTTCGACCTGGGGCGCGGGGGCGACTTCCGGGCCCGGCCGAACGCGGCGACCGGACGCGCGGCCGTCGAGGCGGCGGCGGCGACCGGGCCGGGCGCGCCGGTGGCCGAGGGATGTGTGGGAGCCGGTACGGGCGCGGCGGTCGGTCATATGAAGGGCGGGGTCGGCACGGCGAGCACGGTCACGGACTCGGGGTTCACGGTGGCGGCGCTCGTGGTGGCCAACGCGGCGGGGGAGACGGTTGATCCGGGGACGGGGGTGTTGTACGGGGAGTTCTTCGGCGGACGGGTGACCTATCCGCCGGCGCGGGTGCACGAGGCGGCCCGGCTGCGGATCGCCCGGGCGGCGGAGCGCAATGCCCTGCCGCCGCTCAACACCACCCTGGCGGTGGTGGCCACCGACGCGGAGCTGTCGAAGGCGCAGGCCCAGAAGCTGGCCGGTACGGCTCATGACGGCATCGCGCGAGCGGTACGCCCGGTGCACCTGCTGAACGACGGCGACACCGTGTTCGCCCTCGCGACGGGCGCCCACCCCCTCCCGCACGCCCAGCCGCTCGCCCTGAACGAGGTCCTGAGCGCGGGCGCGGACATGGTGACCCGAGCCATCGTGCGCGCCGTACGGGCGGCGCGGTCGGTGGAGGGGGAGGGCGGGATGTGGCCGTCGTACGGGGAGCTGTACGGGGAGTTGCGGGAGGAGTTGCAGGGGTAGCTGTAGGGCCAGTCGCGGGGGGGGCGGGGCCACGGCCCCGGGGCTCGGGGGGTGCCCCTATGGGTCGAGCATCGTCTGGAGCGAGGTGCGAGGCTGGGGGCGATCAGCACGACGGCGTCCATGCCCGGGACGACGACGGTCTGCTCGTCGAGCGCGGTGAGGATGTCGTCGGCCAGGCGCTCGGCCATCGTGGGGGGCTTTCGGGCGTGTGAGGGTGACCGGCCGTCTGCGTCCGGCCTTGCGGATCCGGGCCCCGGAGCCGGTGCCGGTCCGGGTGTCCTCGCTGGCGGGGTCGTCGTCGAACCCCACGATCATCTCCATCTCGGCGGCCGTCTTGTCCTCGGGCTCGATCGCCCGCAGGGTGTGGGCATCGCGCGAGCGGCGTCCGCGATGATGAACGCGTCGCGGGCGTCGGTCTTGGCCTCGCCCGGGTAGAGGTCGGCGATCCGCCGCCTCGTCGGACCGGGCAGGCAGGCCACCTCACCGCCCATGTCCCGCGCGACCGCGAGGGGCAGGGCGCCGGCCGATGCGGGCTGGTCGACCGCGGCGAGCACACGCCTTCTTCCCGGCCGGGGTGACGGCGGTGGTGTGGTGTTCGCCCTTGCCGACATCCAGACCGAGATGGACGTCGAGGTCACCGGTGTCGGTCACGGGCGTCCTTCGGTCGTGCCCGCCCGGCCGTCCGGCGGCACCGATCGCCACCTCCGCACGACGAAGAGCTTCCCTGCTTCCCAAGGCGGCGTGGCGTGCTGTGGTCCCGCCGGGGGATTGTCCCGGTTCTGTCACGTGAGTGCCTTCGTTTTGGATGGAGGGAACCCGAGGTGGGGCCGGTTCCCTCTTTGCTGGCGCGTGGGAGTGGATCACGGACATCACTTGAACCTGGAGCAGCTCGTGACAACGTCGGACATAGCAGCGCGGCGCGGACTCGTGGCCGGTGCGGCCCTGGTGGTCGGCGGCCTGGTGCTGACAGCGTGTGGTGGAAGCGCCAACGCCAATGACGACAAGGGCGGAAGCGACGCGCCGAAGGCGGCGGGGGCGACGATCGTCATCTCGGCGAAGAACGGTTCGACCGGGGCGTCGATCAACAAGACCGGGGTCGAGGTCAGCGGGGGCAAGCTGACGGATGTGACCATGACCGACCAGGCGACGGGCCAGGAGGTGCCCGGGGAGGTGGCCGCCGACGGGGGCAGCTGGAAGCCCGAGGAGCAGTTGGAGCGGGGGACGAAGTACCGGATCTCCGCGAAGGCGCAGGGCTCGGACGGGCGGGCGACGGCGGCCGACTCGGTGTTCACGACGGTGACGACGGCGAACAGTTTCATCGGGACGTACACGCCGGACGACGGGACGACGGTCGGGGTGGGGATGCCGGTGTCGTTCACGTTCGACAAGGCGATCACCGACAAGAAGGCCGTGCAGTCGGGCATCACGGTGACGTCGAACAGCGGGCAGGAGGTGGTGGGGCACTGGTTCGGGGACCAGCGGCTCGACTTCCGGCCCGAGGAGTACTGGAAGGCCGGGTCCAAGGTCTCGATGAAGATCGACCTGGACGGGGTGGAGGGCGCCAACGGGGCGTTCGGCGTGCAGAAGAAGACCGTGGAGTTCACCATCGGGCGCGCGCAGGTGTCGACCGTCGACGTGAACACCCAGACCATGACCGTGGAGCGGGACGGCAAGGTGCTGAAGTCGGTGCCGATCTCGGCGGGCAGCGCGGAGAACCCGACGTACAACGGGCAGATGGTGATCTCGGAGAAGTTCGAGCAGACCCGGATGAACGGCTCGACGGTCGGCTTCGGCGGGGAGTACGACATTCCGGATGTGCCGCACGCCATGCGGCTGACCACGTCGGGCACCTTCGTGCACGGCAACTACTGGTACCCGCAGAGCAATCCGCCGTTCGGCAGCCAGGGCACCAGCCACGGGTGCGTGGGGCTCGCGGATGTGCAGGGCGCGCAGGGCGACACGGACGGCAAGTGGTTCTACGACAACTCGATGCTCGGGGACGTGGTGGTGGTGAAGAACTCGCCGGACGACACCGTGGCGCCGGACAACGGCCTCAACGGCTGGAACATGTCCTGGAGCCAGTGGTTGGCGGGAAGTGCGACCTGATCTGTCCAACTCCTTTCTGACCAGGCATTTTTGAGGGATCATCGGGTCGCGCGGGAACTTCTCGCGCGACCCGCCAGTTTTCCCTGCGTACGTTTTCTCGGTTCCCGGACATGATGTCCGACCGAGGGGCTACGGTATGCACCCACAAGGTGACACGCAGCAACGCCGGGAGAAACCTTGAGCGTTCCGTACGAGACGGCAGCGTACGAACCACCAGAGTCGCCGGAATCTCCGGAAGAGCATCTCGCGCGACTGCTCGGCCGCGCCCTCAATTCCTTCGACCTGCCCGACGACACCATAAGGCGTCTGGACCGCGCGCTGGCGCATGACAGTTCGCTGCACTCCGCGCACCACAGCGCGGGTCTGCACCGGGAGACGTACCGCCACACCTGGCTGCTGGGCGACGGTTCGGCGCTCACGCTCTGGGAGCTGGTGCACGACACCAGACCGGGCGGCGGCCCGCAGCACGAGGTGTACGCCGACGAGGACGAGTTGCGCATGGCGACGGGGCGGCTCCCGCTGCCCCCGGACACACCGGACTTCGAACTGCCCGTGCAGGTACGGCTGTCGCCCGCCCCCGGGCCCCGGCACGCGTACGTGCCCGACGACTCGGCGGACCACGCCCGCCGTCTGCTGCGCCGGGCGGAGAACGCGGACCGGCCGGACGCGGAGACGGCCACGCTGCTCACCGCGGCGTTCGCGCACCAGATCACCCAGGCGTTCGGGCGCCCGTGCCGGGCCGGGCGCGCCGGGCTGTGCTTCTCGCTCTACGAGCACGCCTTCCTGCTGCGCGACGGCCGCGAGGTCTCCCTCTGGGAGGTCGAGCACACGGCCACGCCCGACGGGCGGCACATGTGCGAGGTGTACGTCAGCGAGGAGGCCGCGCGGGAGGCCATGGAGCGGCGGGCGGCTCAGGTGTCGTGAAATTCCCGGGTCGTGGTCCTGGGTCCTGGGGGTGTGTGGAGGCGTACGCCCCCGCTGGAGGACGCCCGATGGACGCCCTGTGGGCGACCTCAGCGGGGCTCGTCCAGGCCGCGGACCAGGCCCGCGAAGGCGTCCTGTTCGGCGGGGGTCAGTTCGACCGACTCCAGTTGCGGGGCGGACTGGCGCTGGTCGGGGAGTGCGGCGAGGGTGTGCGCGCCCGCCGGGCCGGAGTGCCAGACGGCAAAGCCGGTGCGGCCGTGGCGCAGAAGTCGTATCACGCCCACGATCCACGCGACGGCGCACAGGACGAGGACGGTCGCGCCCGCCCACTGGAGGGGCGTGAAGGTCTCGAACATGCGGCCAAGTAGACCGCACGGCCCGGGACTTTGACCCCGGACCGTGATCTATCTCGCAGGTCAGGTGAAAGACTCACAGGCTACTCAAAGGGACGGATGGGGCTCGCCCCACGGCTGTGATCCCCCGGCTCGTCTTTCCTAGGCCGCCACCGGCTCCTTCGGTGGGACCGTGGATGTGCCCGCGGCCTCGGGAGCGGGCGTTCCCGGTGCCGGCTTGCGCAGGCTCTTCAGGGCGATCACCAGGGCCGTCGTGACACCGACGCCCGCGGCGAGGGCGATCAGGTAGAGGAACGGGTTGCCGATCAGCGGGACGACGAAGATGCCACCGTGCGGGGCGCGCAGGGTGGCGCCGAAGGTCATCGACAGGGCGCCGGTGACCGCGCCGCCCACCATGGACGCCGGGATCACCCGCAGCGGGTCGGCGGCGGCGAACGGGATCGCGCCCTCGGAGATGAAGGACGCGCCCAGCACCCAGGCGGCCTTGCCGTTCTCCCGCTCGGTCCGGGTGAAGAGCCTGCCCCGCACGGTCGTGGCCAGGGCCATCGCGAGCGGCGGGACCATTCCGGCGGCCATCACCGCGGCCATGATCTTCATCGCGGAGTCGCTGGGCGCGGCGACCGCGATACCGGCGGTGGCGAAGGTGTAGGCGACCTTGTTGACCGGGCCGCCGAGGTCGAAGCACATCATCAGGCCGAGCAGGGCGCCGAGGAGGACGGCGTTGGTGCCGGTGAGGCCGTTCAGCCAGTCGGTCAGCGCGTTCTGCGCGGAGGCGATGGGCTTGCCGATCACCACGAACATCAGGAACCCGACGATCGCCGAGGAGATCAGCGGGATCACCACCACGGGCATGATCCCGCGCAGCGACGCCGGGATGCGCACCCGCTGGATGGCCAGCACCACCGCGCCCGCGATCAGCCCCGAGGCCAGACCGCCGAGGAAACCGGCGTTGATGGTGAGCGAGATGGCGCCGCCGACGAAGCCGGGCACCAGACCGGGGCGGTCGGCCATGCCGTAGGCGATGTAGCCCGCCAGGACCGGGACCAGGAAGTTGAAGGCCACGCCGCCGATCTGGAAGAACAGCGCGCCCCAACTGTCCGCCTGGGTCCAGACGAAGTGCTCCATGACGGAGGGCGCCTGGTTGATCTCGTAGCCGCCGATCGCGAAGCCGAGGGCGATCAGCAGGCCGCCCGCCGCGACGAACGGGACCATGTAGCTGACGCCGGACATCAGCCAGGTGCGGAGTTTCGAGCCGTAGCCCCCGCCGGAAGTGCCGTAGCCCCCGCCGGGGGTGCCGCCGCGCTCGCCGGGGGTGCCGCCGCGCTCGCCGGGGGTGCCGCCGCGCTCGACCGGCGTCCGGCCGGGCGCCCCGGGGGCCGCGGTGACCTCGCCGCGCGCCGCCTTCTCGCGCACCTCGGCGATGAGTTCCGCGGGGCGGTTGATGCCCGCCTTGACCCCGACGTCGACCGTGGGCTTGCCCGCGAAACGTTCCTTCTCGCGTACGGGGACATCGTGGGCGAAGATCACGCCGTCCGCCGCCTCGATCAGCGCCGGATCCAGGCGGGTGAAGCCGGCCGAGCCCTGGGGTTCGACGATCAGTTCGACGCCCAGCTCCCGGCCCGTGTACTCCAGGGACTCCGCCGCCATGTAGGTGTGGGCGATGCCGGTGGGGCAGGAGGTGACGGCGACGATACGGAAGGGGTGACGGAAAGGGTGGGTGGCGGGCTGATCGCTCGCGGGGTCGGTGTCCGGCGCGCTGTCCGGCTCGGCTGGCCGCGCCTTCGCGGGCTGGGCCTCCGGTCCCTTTCCCGGCTCGGCGGGCCGCTCCTCCCCCGTATCCGCCTCCTCCGTCTCCTCCCCGAGGATCAGCGCCGCCGCCGACCGCGCGTCGGGCGCCGCGCGCAGGGCGGCCGTGAACTCGGTGTCCATCAGGTGCCGGGCGAGGGACGACAGGATCGTCAGATGGGCGTCGTCGGCGCCGGCGGGCGCGGCGATGAGGAAGATCAGGTCCGTCGGGCCGTCCGGCGCGCCGAAGTCGACGCCCGTGGCGCTGCGGCCGAAGGCGAGGGTCGGCTCGGTGACGTGTTCGCTGCGGGAGTGCGGGATGCCGATGCCGCCGTCCAGGCCGGTCGGCATCTGGGCCTCGCGGGCGGCCACGTCGGCGAGGAAGCCGTCCAGGTCGGTCACCCGCCCCAGGGTCACCATCCGCTCGGCGAGGGAGCGCGCCGCCGCTTCCTTGGTGTCGGCGGACAGGTCGAGATCGACCAGGTCCGCGGTGATCAGATCGCTCATCGCGGGCTCCTTCGCACACAGGGGGAGAACAGAGGGAAGAAGGATTGCGAGGTCCTGGGGCCGCCGCCGGTCATGACACCGGCTCCCGCAGCTCGCGGTCCACGGGGATGTCCGGCGTGACCGTCACCGCCGCCGGGGCCAGGTCCGCCGGGGTCGGCATCACGCTGCCGGGCAGTTGGACGGCCGCGGCGCCATGGGCGACGGCCGAGGCCAGGGCGGCGGGGCCGGTGCCGCCCGCGATGAGGAACCCGGCGAGGGAGGAGTCACCGGCGCCCACATTGGACCGGACGACGGCCACGGGCGCGGTCGCGAACCAGCTGCCCGCGTCCTCCACGAGCAGTTGCCCGTCCGCGCCCAGGCTGGCGAGGACGGCACGTGCCCCCATCGCGCGCAGTTCCTCGGCCGCCTTCAGCGCGTCGCCGACGGTGGTGAGGGGACGGGCGACGGCTTCCGCCAGTTCCCCGGCGTTCGGCTTGACCACGTCCGGCCGGGCGCGCAGCGCCTCCAGCAGGGCGGGCCCGGAGGTGTCCAGCGCGATGCGCGCGCCCCCGGCGTGCGCCCGCGCGACCACCTCGGCGTACCAGGAGGGCGCCAGCCCTCGTGGCAGGCTTCCGCAGCAGGCGATCCAGTCCGCGCCCGCCGAGCGCTCGCGGACCGTCTCCAGCAGCGTTTCCCGCTCCGCCGCGGACAGTTCGGGGCCCGGCGCGTTGATCTTCGTGAGTACGCCGTCGGACTCGGCCAGCGCGATGTTGGAACGGGTCGCTCCGCCGACCGGGACCGGCGCGACCTCGATGCCCTGCGCGGCGAGGAGTTCGGCGACCAGCGCGCCCGGTGCGCCGCCCAGGGGCAGGACGGCGAGTGTGCGCCGGCCCGCCGCCGCGACCGCCCGCGAGACGTTCACACCCTTGCCGCCGGGGTCCATGCGCTCGCCGGTCGCGCGGATGACCTCGCCGCGCTCCAGGGCGGGGACCTCGTAGGTGCGGTCGAGGGAGGGGTTGGGGGTGACGGTGAGGATCATGCCGGTCCCACCGGGGACGGACCCGGTCCTCGTGCCCGTACCGCCGCGCTCGCTCGCTGTGCTCATGCCCGGACCGCTTCCGTTCCCCCGCGTTCGATGACGGCCGCGTCGGCCGTGCTCAGGCCGGTGTCGGTGATCAGCAGGTCGACGTCGGTCAGGGCGCCGAAGCGGGCGAAGTGTTCCTGGCCGTGTTTGGCGGAGTCGGCGAGCAGCACGACCCGGCGGGCCGCCGCCATCGCCGCCCGTTTCACGGCGGACTCGGCGAGGTCGGGGGTGGTCAGCCCGTGCTCGGCGGAGAAGCCGTTGGCGGCGACGAACGCCACGTCGGCGCGGATCTCGGCGTACGCGCGGAGCGCCCAGGCGTCCACGGCGGCGCGCGTACGGTGCCGGACGCGTCCTCCGACGAGATGGAGCTGGATGCCGGGGTGGTCGGCGAGGCGGGCCGCGGTGGGGAGGCTGTGGGTGACGACGGTGAGCGCGGCCTCCAGGGGGATCACCCCGGCCAGCCGGGCCACCGTCGAACCGGCGTCGAGGATCAGGGTGCCGTCGGCGGGGAGTTCGGCGAGGGCGGCCCTGGCGATGCGGTCCTTCTCGTCGGCGGCGGTGGACTCGCGCTCGGCGAGGTCGGGTTCGAAGTCGAGCCGCCCGGCCGGGATCGCGCCGCCGTGCACCCGGCGTACCAGTCCGGCCCGGTCGAGGGCCTTCAGATCCCGGCGGATCGTCTCCGCCGTCACCTGGAACTCCTCGGCCAGCGACAGCACGTCCACCCGGCCGCCGTCCCGGGCGAGCCGGAGGATCTCCTGTTGCCGCTCCGGTGCGTACATGTCCGTTCGCCTCCGACTGTGCCCGAATGTGTGGGTTCAGGGGGAGAGTACGGGTAAATTTCCGGGAAGTAAACAGGTTCGGGCTTCATGTGGACATGAACGGGCGTTGGGGGGGGGAGAGAGGGGCCGGCCTCAGGCTTCCGTGCGGACCCCTCGGTCTTCCGGCCGTGGAGGGCCTGGGCCTTCCGGGCTGTGAGGGGGGCGGGGTCTTCCGGGCTGTGAGGGGGGCGGGGCCTTCCGGGCTGTGAGGGGGGCCGGGGCCTTCCGGGCGGGTCCGCGACCTTCTGGGCTGCGCCTCGGTCTTCCACGCGGGTCCGCGACCCTCCGGGCGGACGCGCCAGGAGGCCCGGCGCCTCCCCCGCGCGCCGGGCCCCCTCCCTCCCCGTCCCCTCCTCAGTCGCTCAGTGGACCAACTCCGGCTCGGCCCCGTCCCGCGCCCCCGCCGGTTCCGCGGCGGACGCGCCCTCGACATGCTGCGCGGGGCGCTTCGGCAGGGCGAACATCACCAGGAAGATCACGGCCATCAGCCCCGCCACCCAACCGAGCGCCTGCTGGAAGCCGTCCAGGTACGCCGCCGGCAGCCCGCCGCTCGGGTCCGCACCCGGCGCCAGCCGGTCGTCGATCACGCCGAAGAACACGACGGACACCAGACCGAGGCCGAGCGCGTTGCCCATCTGCATCACGGTGTTGACCAGCCCGGACGCGGCGCCCGCGTGCTCGCGCGGCACCTCGGACAGCACCGCGTCGGTCAGCGGGGCGACGATCAGGCCCATGCCGACGCCCATCACGATCAGCGGCAGTGCCATCTGCCAGGGCGCGATGTCCAGCCCGTACCGCCCGGCCTCCCACAGGTAGATCAGTACGCCCGCGGCCATGGTCGCGGCGCCCGCCTGGAGCACCTTGCGCCCGAACCGCGGCACCAGCTTCTGCACGGAGATCCCGGCCGCCACCGACACGGCGACCGAGAACGGCACCCCGGTCAGCCCGGCCCGCAGCGGCGTCCAGCCCAGCCCGACCTGCATGTACAGCGTCCAGACCAGGAAGAACACGCCCATCACCACACCGAACACGGTCTGTACGGCGATCCCGGCCGCGAAGCTCTTCACCTTGAACAGCGACAGTTCGACCAGCGGGGAGCCGTCCCGCGCCGCCTTGCCCCGCTCGTACGCCACCAGCGCGGCGAACACCGCGAGCGAACCCGCCATCGACACGAAGCCCCAGGCCGGCCAGTCGTTCTCACGGCCGTGGGTGAGCGGGTAGATCAGCATCAGCAGCGCGGTGGTGACCAGGACGACACCGACGAGATCCAGCCGCAGCGCGCGGGGCGCCTTGGACTCGGAGATGAACCGGCCGCCCAGGATCAGCGCCGCGACGCCGACCGGCAGATTGATCAGGAAGATGGGCCGCCACTCAAGACCGAACAGGTTCCACTCCGTCAGCAGCGCGCCGAGCAGCGGACCGGACACCGCGCCCAGGCCGACGATCGCGCCGAACAGGCCGAAGACCTTGCCGCGTTCGTGCGCCGGGAAGGTGGCGTGCACGATCGCCAGCACCTGCGGCACCATCAGCGCCGCCGTCGCGCCCTGGAGGATGCGGGACGCGACCAGCATCTCCGGGTTCGCGGCGAGCCCGCACAGCGCGGAGGCGACGGTGAAGCCGCCGACGCCGATCAGGAAGATCCGCTTGCGGCCGTAGATGTCGCCGAGCCGTCCGCCGGTGATCAGTCCGGCCGCGAAGGCGAGCGCGTACCCGGCGGTGATCCACTGGATCTGGCTGAAACTCGCGCCCTCGTCGCGCTGGATGGACGGGATGGCGATATTGACGATCGTGACGTCGACGAGGTCCATGAAGGCCGCCGTCATCACGATGGCGAGCGCGAACCAGCGCCGCCGGTCGCCTGCGGCGCTGTCCGGCGCACCTGGGCTGTCCGTGCCCGCCGGGCTGCCCGTGGCCCCTGGGCCGCCCGTGCCTCCTGGGCTGCCCGTGCCCTCCGTGCTCTCTGGGCCGGTACTGCTGTCGGTCCTGTCCGTGCTCTCTGGGCCGGTACTGCTGTCGGTCCTGTCCGTGGAGATCATGCGCTAAAGCTATGGGTCCATTAGGTCAGATCATGTCCTAGTGATCGGGCATCCTCGATCTCATGACGACGGACACCCCGGCACGGCTGCTCCAGCTCCTCTCCCTCCTCCAGACACCCCGCGAGTGGCCCGGCGGCGAACTCGCCGGGCGGCTCGGGGTCTCCCGGCGCACGGTCCGCCGTGACATCGACCGGCTGCGCGACCTCGGCTATCCCGTCCAGGCCAGCATGGGCTCCGAGGGCGGTTACCGGCTGGTCGCGGGCAAGGCGATGCCGCCGCTGGTGCTGGACGACGAGGAGGCGGTGGCCATCGCGGTGGGGCTGCGGGCGGGCGCCGGGCACGCGGTGGAGGGCCTGGACGAGGCGTCGGTGCGCGCCCTGGCCAAGCTGGAGCAGGTGCTGCCCGGTCGGCTGCGGCATCGCGTGGCCACCTTCCAGGCCGCGACGACCCCACTGACCAGCGGCGACGGCGCCAGTATCGCGCCCGAGACACTGACCGTCATGGCCTCCGCCATCGCCGGTCACGAGCGGCTGCGGTTCGGCTACCGCTCCGGCGACGGCACCGGGTCCCGCCGCCTCACCGAACCCCACCGGCTGATCTCCACCGGCCGCCGCTGGTATCTCGTCGCCTACGATCTCGACCGCGAGGACTGGCGCACCTTCCGCGTCGACCGGGTGAGCGACCCCTTCGCCACCGGCGCCCGCTTCGCCCCGCGCGAACCGCCCACCGGCGACGCGGCGGAGTACCTGCGGCGCTCGATCCGGGGGCAGCGTCCGTCGTACGACTACGCCGTCACCTTCGCCGCCCCCGCCGAGGACGTGACGGCGAGGCTCCCGGCGTGGATGGGCCCGCCCGAGCCCCTCGCCCCCGACCGCTGCGCACTGCGCGGCACGACCGAGGACCCGGTGGAGTGGCTCGCGGTACGCCTGGCAACACTCGGCTTCGAATTCACGATCCACGAACCGGCGGAACTTGTCGCCTGTGTACGGGAGTTGGGGGGACGGATGGTGCGGGGGGCCGGGGGTGGGGGGTGACTGGTCCGTGGCTCGGGGCGGCCGTCCGGGGGCGGATTCGGGGGCGGGGCTGACCCCGGGGTGCGGGCTGACCGTCCTACGGCCGGGGGCGGATCGGGCGGCCCAGCCTCGCTAGCCCTCCCACCGGAACCCGCGCAGCGCCCGCAGATTCCTGACCGCCAGCGCGGCCGGTCCCTGCGTCCCGCCCGGCGGACCGTCACCGGTCGCCCACGACTCCATGGCCACCCGTACGGCCGCACTGGCGACGGCCGCGGCGAAGCGCAGGGCCGGGGGGACCATCGGATCGGCAACGTTGTCGGTACCGGCGGATGTGCCTGCTGATGTGCCGTCGGATGTGCCTGCGGCTGCGGTGGAGGTGGGGTCCGTCCCGGCGTCGCTGCCCGGCGCGGAATCCATCGCGGCGCCCACGCTGGTCGCAGAGCCCGGCTCAGCACCTACGCCCGGCCCAGGGCCAGGCCCGGCATCCATCTCCACCCCAGCCCGCCCGGCGCAGCCCGACCGTCCCGCCAGCACCTCCGCCAGTTCCACCTCGGACCTGCGGCACACCTCTGCCCATACCCGGCCCAGGGAAGGGCTCGTATCGGCCAGGCGGACCAGCGTGCGGACCCATTCCCAGGACGCGGCGGAGACCCCCGCGCCCGGTGTGAGGGTGTGCAGCACCGCGTGTTCCAGCGCCTCGGGGACGGACAGGTGCGGCGGGGCGTCGCGGACCGCCGCGGCCCAGCGCTGGGCGCCGGCCGCGTAGAGCGGGGCGACCGCCTCCTCCTTGGTCGCGAAGTAGCGATAGAAGGTGCGCGGCGCGATACCCGCGGCCTGGGCGATGTCCTCGGCGCGGGTGGCCTTCAGACCCCGGCTGACGAAAAGGCGCGCTGCCGCGCGGGCGATCTCCGTCCGGGTCGCCGCCTTCCGCCGCTCGGTCAGCGACCGGGGTGAAACGGGGCGATTCTGTGCGGGGGTGGTGCTGCTCACGTCGGCAGGCTATGCCCCTGTGGCAGAATCTGCCATCCGGCGGGCCACCCCGGGGTTCAGGTTCGGGGTGCCCCGCCTTTTACGTCCCCGGCGACCAGCCGTGCCGAGCACCCTTACGGCCCCGGCGACCACCCGCCCCGGCCACCACACCCCCCACCCACAGACATGGAGCCGGGCCCTGGCGCCAGGGGGGGAGGCGCGCAGAGCCCGGCTCTGGGAAAGTCCCGGCGCCGGGGGGGGTGAAGCGTCGGGACGTGGCTTGATCCTCGGTGTGAACTCCTGTGCCCTGATGGTTTGTTCCCGATGGCCCGCCACTTGAAGCGGCATCGCATCGGCCCGTTGCGCCGGCTCGCGGCACCCGGCGTACGCCCTCCCCCGCCGGGGACGGCACGGTGGCTCACGCCACCGCGTCGAACCCGGTGTCCCGCGCCAGCTTCTTCAGCTCCAGCAGCGCGTGCTTCTCGATCTGCCGGATGCGCTCCCGCGTGAGGCCGTGTTCCTTGCCGACCTCGGTCAGCGTACGCTCGCGGCCGTCGTCGATGCCGTACCGCATCTTGATGATCGACGCCGTGCGCTGGTCGAGGCGGCCGATCAGGTCGTCCAGTTCCTCGCTGCGCAGCAGCGTCAGCACCGACTGCTCCGGCGACACCGCGGAGGTGTCCTCCAGCAGGTCGCCGAACTGGGTCTCGCCCTCGTCGTCCACCGACATGTTCAGCGAGACCGGGTCGCGCGCCCAGTCGAGGACGTCGATGACCCGCTCCGGCGTGGAGGCCAGCTCCGCCGCGATCTCCTCCGGCTCCGGCTCCCGGCCCTGATCCCGGTTGAACTCGCGCTGCACGCGCCGGATCCGGCCCAGCTCCTCCACGAGGTGCACGGGCAGCCGGATGGTGCGCGACTGGTCGGCTATGGAGCGGGTGATGGCCTGACGGATCCACCAGGTGGCGTACGTCGAGAACTTGAAGCCCTTGCGGTAGTCGAACTTCTCGACCGCGCGGACCAGTCCGGCGTTGCCCTCCTGGATGAGGTCCAGCAGGGGCAGTCCGCTGCGGGGGTAGCGGCGGGCGACCGCGACGACCAGGCGGAGGTTGGACCGGATGAAGACGTCCTTGGCCCGCTCGCCCGCGGCGACCAGGGCCTCCAGCTCTTCCCGGCTGGCGTCGGCCTTCGTCTCCTCGGAACCCTCCAGGACCTGGCGGGCGAACACACCCGCCTCGATCGTCTGGGACAGCTCGACCTCTTTCGCGGCGTCGAGCAGCGGGGTGCGCGCGATCTCGTCGAGATACATGCCGACCAGGTCGCGGTCGGCGATCTCGCCGCCAGAGGCGCGAACGCTGTTTGCCGCGCCGGAAGTCCCACCGGCGGCGGTCTTACGACGGGCGACGGCACGGGTTGCCATGCGTGCTCCCTTGCGATGGTGAGGTCAGCGGGTGGCTGTGGGATGCTCGGCACCCTCGGTACGATCACGGCCTCCCGACCGTCTCGGTACCTTCACCGAGTGCCCCGCATTCGATGGAAACAACGACTGGAATCCGGACAGAATTCCCACCCGCTCCCCTGTTTTTCTGATCATGCAGTACCCTGTGCCGCCGCAGCGGGAGGCGGGATGTCATCGGAACCCACAGAGGTGCAGGTCAGGCGGGGAGTCGAGAGCGATCTCGACGCCCTCACCGCGCTCTACAACCACTACGTGTCTGAGACACCCATCACGTTCGACACAGCGGCCTTCACTCCGGAAGAGCGTCGTCCTTGGCTGCTCTCCCACCTGAAAGACGGACCGCACCTGCTGATGGTTGCCACACAGGCCGACTCACGGCAAATCCTTGGTTACGCCACAACCAGCTCTTACCGTCCGAAGGCCGCGTATTCCACCTCCGTGGAGGTCACCGTCTATGTCGCCCCGGGCGCGGGCGGCCGGGGCGTGGGCTCCCGCCTCTACACCGCCCTCTTCGCGGCCCTGGCGGACCAGGACGTGCACCGCGCGTACGCCGCGATCGTCTGCCCCAACGAGGCGTCCGTGCGGCTGCACGAGCGGTTCGGCTTCAAGCACCTCGGCACCTATCACGAGGTGGGCCGGAAGTTCGGCCGCTACTGGGATGTCGCCTGGTACGAGAAGGAGCTGTGACCCCGCACCTCCCGAGCCGCACCCCCGAGCCACCCTCCCCGGGCCGCACCCACCCCCACCTGACTCACCCGAACTGCACCGACCGCTTCGCCAGCCCCATCCAGAACCCGTCGATCACCGACCGCCCGGTGTCCGTGTCGGTGCCGTCCCCGGCCGCCTGCGCCGCGCCCAGGGTCACGAAGAGCGGGGCGAAGTGCTCGGTGCGGGGGTGGGCGTAGCGGCCGGCCGGGGCCTTGTTCAGGAAGTCGAGCAGGACGTCCCAGTCGCGGGACTCCAGCGCCCGCCGCCCCCAGTCGTCGAACTCCGCCGACCAGCTCGGCACCCCGCCGCCGGGGTGGCGCAGGGCGGCCAGGTTGTGGGTGAAGAAGCCGGAGCCGACGATCAGCACCCCCTCGTCGCGCAGCGGGGCGAGACGGCGGCCGATCTCCATCAGCCGGGCCGGGTCCAGCGTCGGCATGGAGACCTGGAGGACCGGTATGTCGGCGGCCGGGAACATCTCGACCAGCGGGACATAGGCCCCGTGGTCGAGCCCGTGGTCCGGGATGTCCTGGACCGGCGTACCGGGGGCGCGCAGCAGTTTGCGGACCGACTCGGCGAGGGCGGGGGCGCCCGGGGCCTCGTAGCGGACCTGGTAGTAGCGCTCGGGGAAGCCCCAGAAGTCGTAGACCAAGGGGACCGTCTCGGTGGCGCCGAGGGCGAGCGGGGCCTCCTCCCAGTGGGCGGAGACCATCAGGATCGCCGTGGGGCGGGGCAGCGTGGCCGACCAGGCGGCGAGTTCGCCGGGCCAGACGGGGTCGTCGGCGAGCGGCGGGGCGCCATGGCTGAGGTAGAGGGCGGGCATGCGCGCGGGCCCCGGGGCGAGGACCTCGGGGGCGGGGTCCCCGGAGGTGCGGGCCCCGGAGGTGCGGGCGGCGGCGGACATGGCGACCACTCCATCACTACTTGAAAGCTAAAGCATTACGGGATGCCGCCACCGTACGACCACTTTGTTCAAAGTTCAAGCAGGGCGCCGTACAGTTGAGGTATGAACACGGTCCCGGCATCCACCCCCGTCAGCGCCGCGCCCCCGTGGCTCACCGCCGAGGAGCAGCGGGTCTGGCAGGCGTATCTGCATGCCACCACGCTGCTGGAGGACCATCTCGACCGGCAGCTCCAGCGCGACGCGGGCATGCCGCACATCTACTACGGGCTGCTCGTGCAGCTCTCCGAGGCGCCCGGACGGCAGCTGCGGATGACCCAGCTGGCCCGGCACGCGAAGATCACCCGGTCCCGCCTCTCGCACGCGGTCGCCCGGCTGGAACAGCACGGCTGGGTGCGCCGCGAGGACTGCCCCTCCGACAAGCGCGGCCAGCTGGCGGTGCTCACCGACGCGGGGTACGAGGTGCTGCGCCGCACCGCGCCGGGCCATGTCACCGCCGTACGGCAGGCGCTGTTCGCGCGGCTCTCGGCGGAACATCATAAAAGTGGGGCGGGGGGGGGGTTCGAGTCGAGGCGGTGGGCTCGCTCGAGCCGCTGCGCACGCGGGG
>NZ_JBHYUG010000019.1:99892-104554 GCF_042749375.1 Streptomyces sp. NPDC059477
GCTACCCCCGTCGGCGGGGGGCTGTTGCGGGGGATTGGGGCGTCCCTCCGGTACCCCCGGGGGGCGTTCTTGCTGATGGGCGCCGTGGGACTTCAGCCGAGCGAAGCGGGTGCGGACCTGCCCTGGCTCCGCTGAGCCGCTCTCCCGGCGCGAGCCGGGGCAGGTCCTTCAGTGCCGTACGCGGGAGGCGTCCCCTCCTCCTGCGTGCGACAGGTCCGGTGCGCCCCCTCGGGGGCGGGTCAGGGCCGGGTCAGTGGGCGACCACCGGCACCGGCAGCTCGTCCCCGGCGGACTCGGCGCCGTCGCCCGAGGACGCCACCGGGGTGGAGCCCGGCCGGCCGGCGTTGACCATGGTGGCGGCGATCAGCGCGGCGGCCACCAGGATGCCCACGGCGAACCAGATGGCGCTGGTGTAGCCCTCGACCATGCCGCGCAGCTGCACCAGTTCCTGCGCCGTGCGGGAGGTGCCCGCGCCCGCGATGTTGTCGGCGATGTACGACGTGGTCGCGGAGGCGGCGATGGTGTTCAGCAGCGCCGTACCGATCGCGCCGCCCACCTGCTGCGAGGTGTTGACCATCGCGGAGGCGACCCCGGAGTCACGCGGGGCGACACCCTGGGTGGCCAGCGACATGGCCGGCATGAACGCGGTACCCATACCCAGGCCGAGCAGCAGCATCCCCGGCAGCAGCAGGGCCGCGTAGGACGAGTCGATCTTCAGCTGGGTCAGCAGCAGCATGCCGACGGCGGCGACCAGGAAACCCGGTCCCATCAGCAGCCGGGGCGGGACCCGGGTCATCAGCCGGGTGCCGATCTGGGTCGAACCCACGATCATGCCGACGATCATCGGCAGGAAGGCGAAGCCGGTGCGCACCGGGGTGTAGCCCCGCACGATCTGGAGGTAGTAGGTCAGGAACAGGAACAGGCCGAACATGCCGATCACGGCCAGGCCCAGCGAGAGGTAGATCCCGCCGCGGTTGCGCTCGGTGATCACGCGCAGCGGCAGCAGCGGGGCCTTGACCTTCGACTCGACGGCGACGAAGGCGAGCAGCAGCAGACCGGAGGCGACGAACATGCCGACGGTCAGGGAATCGCCCCAGCCCTCGGACTCGGCGCGGGTGAAGCCGTAGACCAGCGCGACCAGACCGAGGGTGGACAAGATCACGCCGGGGATGTCGAGCGGCGCGCGGTTGCGGGCGCCCTTGGGCTCACGGATGACGTACCAGGCACCGATGGCGGCGACGATCGCGAACGGGATGTTCACGAAGAAGGTCCAGCGCCAGTTCAGGTACTCGGTGAGGAAGCCGCCGAGGATCAGGCCCACGGCACCACCGCCACCGGCGATCGCGCCGTAGATGCCGAACGCCTTGGCGCGCTCCTTGGCGTCGGTGAACATCACCGCCAGCAGCGACAGCGCGGCGGGCGCGAGCAGGGCGCCGAAGACACCCTGGAGGGCGCGGGAGCCGAACATCATGGCCTCGTTGGTGGCCGCGCCGCCCAGCGCGGAGGCCACGGCGAAGCCGACCAGGCCTATGACGAAGGCGCGCTTGCGGCCCCACAGGTCGGCGATCCGGCCGCCGAAGAGCAGCAGTCCACCGAAGGCGAGGGCGTAGGCCGTGACGACCCACTGCCGGTTGCCGTCGGAGATGCCCAGGTCCTGCTGGGCGGAGGGCAGGGCGATATTCACGATGGTGGCGTCCAGCACCACCATCAGTTGGGCGAGCGCGATGAAGATCAGGGCTTTCCAGCGGCCCGGATCCGGGACGGACACCGCGGAGGTGCCGGATGCCTTGACGGCACTTTCAGACATGGGGGTACCCACTTCGGGACTTCGTGACGGATAGCTATGGATAGCCAGCAATAGCCAGGGATAGCGACGGATCTACGACGATCCGCCAGGACTGTGTGAAATTTCGGGCCTGACCTGAGCCGCGTATGACCTAGGACGGATCAGACCGGGAGTTTGTGACAGATGTCCGGGAGTTCGTGGTGGGCAGATGTGGTGATGGACGCGGTGGCAGATGTGGTGACCGTGGTCTGGTCACTGTGGTCTGGTGACCGTGGTCTGGTCACTGTGGTGTGGTGACTGTGGTGTGGTGACTGTGGCCGGGGGCCGGACTCATCGCACGGCGCTGCTCCGGCGCAGATCCTCCATGGTGACGGCGGTTCCCGGCAGCGTGGAGCGGGCCGGGGCCCGCAGTCCGTCCAGGAACAGCTGAAGATGACGTCGTACGAACGGGTCGACGCCGACGCAGGCCGTCCCGGCCGGGGGCCGGCTGAGCTGGGCGACGGCGAGCATCACATCTCCGACGCCGATGTCCTCGCGCACCTGCCCGGCCGCCTTGGCGCGGTCCAGGACCTGCTCGATCAGCCCCTCGTACCGCATCCGGGCCGCCTCCAGGTCGGGGTGGCTGCGGTCGAAGGCCTGGGACATCATCGGGCACAGCGCGCTGATCCGTTCGTCGACGGCGGCGTGCGCGATGCGCTCCACGGCCGCGAACGGGTCCTCGCACTCCGCCAGCGCCCGTTCCGCCGCGTGTGCGCTGCGGTCCAGGATCGAGCAGACCACCTCGCGGACCAGTGAGTCACGGTCGGGGAAGTTCCGGTACACCGTGGCGTTGCCGACGCCGGCGCGGCGGGCGATCTCGTCGAGCGGGACGTCGGGCCCGTGCTCGACGAACATCTCCCGGGCGGCCGTGACGATCCGCTCCCGGTTGCGCAGGGCATCGGCGCGGGGCCGGGGTGCCTTGCGACGTTCGGGAATCACGGTGTCCACGGTGTCCTCCTCGGGAGCGGAAACTCGCTGTCCGTCCGGTGTCCGGTATCGGTTGTCGGGTCCGTCCGGCGCTCTGTCCGGTCGGCATTCTGCCTGTTCGGCGTGAACCGGGGAATCGGTCCCCGGATCGCTCGTACGCGTGGTTAAACGGGGACCGGGTCCCCGGTTATTTCCCGATCCCGAAGACAATTCATGTGACCTGAGTCACAACCTATCGCGGGCGGAATTCGCTCCCCTGCCGACGGCGACCCCACGTTCGGGCTCCTCCAACGCGCGCCCACCACCACCTCGACCCAGGGTGAGGACAAGGAAGCAGCCGGTCGCCGGCGGCTGCTCCGGAGCGAAAGGCCCCCTGCATGCAGCCGTCCCGCAGCCGGATACGCCCGCGCCGAATCGCCGCCCTCGCGTCCGTGACCGCCCTGACCTTCGCCGTCAGCACCGCGGCCGGGACCGGCCGGCACACCGTCGGCTCGACGGCGGCCGGGGCGGGCCCGATCGCCCTGTCCCGCTCCTCCGCCCTGGGCCCCTGCATGATCACCGGCCGGGCCGAGGTCCTGATGTCCGAGGGCGTGCCGACCCCCGCCGGCTACTCCCCCTCCACCGGGACCGTGCGCGCGCTCAGCCTGATGGTCGACTTCCCCGACGCGCCCGGCCAGGGCAGTGCGATGGACCGTTACGGCGAGTTCTTCCCGCAGACCACCCAGTGGTTCCGCACCAGCTCCTACGGCCGCCTCGACTACCGCTCCGAGGCTCCCATCACGCACTGGCTGCGCATGCCCAGGACCTTCGCGGAGTACGGCATAGAGCGCGGCGCCCCCTTCGACCCCGGCTACCGCCGGCTGGTCCAGGACCTGGTGGCCGCCGCCGACCCCGACGTCGACTTCAGCCGCTACGACCTGCTGAATGTGCTGGTCACCCCGAACGCGGGCCCGTCCGCGCTGGACACCGTGCTGTCGGTGACCTTCGCCGGGAACCCGGAGGCGCCCACCGCCGACGGCGTCCCGGTGGCCAACGCGTCCTTCGTCTACTCCCGCCAGGACGACGGCTCCGGCTCCTACGCGCGCACCGGCTTCCGGGTGCTGCCGCACGAGAACGGCCATGTCTTCGGCCTGCCCGACCTCTACACCCAGGAGGGCGGCGGCGCGGTCGGCCACTGGGACATCATGAGCGAGGACTGGGGCGCCAACAACGATCTGCTCGGCTGGCACAAGTGGAAGCTGGGCTGGCTGGACGCGACCCAGGTCGTCTGCGCGGCCGACCCCGGCACCACCGAGCACACCCTGACCCCGCTGCCCCGGGCCGGCGGCACCAAACTGGTCGTCATCCCCCTCGACGGGCGCACCGGTTACGCGGTGGAGTCACGCACCCTCGACGGCAACGACGAGGCGGTGTGCCGGGCCGGCGTCCTGATCTACAAGGTGGACGCCGGCGTCGACACCGGGCAGGGGCCGGTGCAGGTCTACGACTCCCGCCGGGACAGCGGGGGCTGCACCCGCTCCCCCAATGTGCACGCCGAACTCTCCGACGCGCCCTTCGTCTCCGGCGAGACCTTCGAGGACCCCAAACACGGCATCCGCATCACCGTCGCCCCGGCGGACGCGGACGGGAACCAGGTGGTGCGGGTGACGCGCGGGTGACATCGGGCGGAAGGCGGGCCGGGTTCAGCCCGTCATGCCGGAGGAGGTGTAGCCCTCGATGAAGCGGCGCTGGAGCAGGATGAAGGCGATGAGGACGGGGATGACCATGATGAGGCCGCCGGCGCTGATGAGGGTGTAGTCCTGGGTGTAGCCGGACTTGAAGGCGAAGAAGGCGGTGGAGACGGGCATCTTGTCGGTGCTCTGGATGAAGGTGACGGCGAGGAGGAACTCGTTGTACGCCTGGAGTCCGGA
>NZ_JBHYUG010000020.1:0-11820 GCF_042749375.1 Streptomyces sp. NPDC059477
CGCCGGTCCCCCGCGGTACGGGGTCCGGCGCCACGGCGCTGGGGGCGGGTGGTGGGCCGCCCCTCACTTCTTGGGGCCGCCCCCGCCCAGGGCGTTCTCGTCCATGGCCAGGCTGTCGCTGGCGATGGTCTGGTCGACGGCGCTGAGGGTGCCGTTCACATCGATTTCGGCCAGTTCGTCGCCGAGCCCGTGGGACGGGGAGATGGCGGCGACGACAAATCCGGTGGCGAGGGAGGCGATGGCCAGCATGCTGCGCTTCTTCATGCCCCGCTCAACTCCCAGGGCGGCACTGGGGTCACGGTCCGGCGCCGTACGGAGGACACCTTCCAGATCCTCGGCAACCGCGCGGTGGCACTGTTCAACGAGTCCTCCAGCCCGCAGCGCATCACGACGACCGCCAGGGCGGTGAGCCTGCTCGCCGCCTCCGGGCACATCGGCCACGATCTGTGGCAGCACCGCACCGGCAACGCCGCGGGCCCCTCACGACGACCGTCCCCGCCCTGGGCACCGTCCTGCTACGGGGCCGAGCGGACTCCCGGAGGGCGGACCCAGTACCCGCCCTCCGTCGAATTCGGCTTGGACAGCCGCCCGCTGATCGCGGCCGACCGACCCGCCCCGCTCGACACCCACCTCACGACCGCCGACCGCACCCCGGCCAGGACGCCTCGGTCACCCTGCGCGCGCCCGACGGCTGGACGGTCCGCGCCGCCTCCCCGGCCACGGCCCGCTCCCTGCCGACCGGCCGCGAGGGCTCGCCACCCGCTGGAGGGTCACCGCACCAGCGAACGCCGAACCGGGTGCGTACGACCTCCGGCCGCGACTGGGCGGACGCCCGCTTGAGCCGTGGCGTCTGATCGAACGAACATCGCGATGTGATCGACCGATCAGCCAACAACCCCCCGGCCGACCGCCCGAACCACCAGCGCGCCCTAAACCCCCGCCACCGTCGTGTCCGTACGGCGGGCCAGAACCGCCGCCGCCGCGCCGACCAGCCCCGCGTCCGTCCCCATCTGCGCCGGAACGATCGTCAGCCGCTGAACGAACGAAAGCGTGGCGTAGGTACCGAGGGCCTTGCGGAGGGGGTCGAGGAGCACGGGACCCGCCTTGCCGACGCCTCCCCCTATGACGGCGATGTCGATCTCGACCAGGGTCGCGGTGGCCGCGATCCCGGCGGCGAGGGCGTGCGCGGCGCGTTCGAAGGAGGCGGTGGCCACCGGATCGCCCGCGCGCGCGGCGGCGGCCACCGCCGCGGCGGACGTGTCACCGTCCGGTCCGGGCCGCCAGCCTCCCTCCAGCGCCCGCCGGGCGATGTTCGGACCGCTCGCGATCCGTTCGACACAGCCGCGCGAACCGCACGCGCAGGGATCGCCGTCGAGGTCCACGCAGATGTGACCGATGTGGCCGGCGTTCCCGGTCGGGCCGGGGTGCAGTCGTCCGTTCAGGACCAGGCCGCCTCCGACGCCGGTGGAGACCACCATGCACAGCGCGTTGTCGTGGCCGCGCGCGGCGCCCTGCCAGTGTTCGGCGGCGGTGATCGCCACGCCGTCGCCGATGAGTTCGACGGGCAGCCCGCCGGTCGCCTCCTGGACCCGGTGGACCAGTGGATAGTCCCGCCAGCCCGGAACGTTCACCGGGCTCACGGTCCCGGCGGAGGCGTCCACCGGGCCCGCGCTGCCGATGCCGAGGGCGTCCACGCGGCCCCACAGCGGCGAGGCGATGAGTTCCCGGAGCACCTCCTCGACGGCTCCCATCACCGTGTCGCCGTGCTTCTGTGCGGGCGTCGGGCGCTGCGCCCGCACCAGGATCGTGCCGTGGCCGTCCACCAGCGCTCCGGCGATCTTGGTGCCGCCGATGTCGAGCGCTGCCACGAGGTCGGTGTGCATCAGAGTGGGATCTCCCCGTCAAACCAAGGTCGGTCTCCCCGTGAGGCCACGGGGAATGGGTAGGCCGGTCCAGCGGTGGGGCGCGCGGGCCGAAGATTGCGGTGGACAGTCTCTCCCGCTTCTGACAACGTTGTCCAGGCCCTATGCTCGATGCCACATCCCACAAATGCCCCGACGCGCCGACGCAGCCTCGTGGACCACAGGAACAGGACACCCCATCGTGCCCGACACGCACCGCCGAGCAGACGGCCTCCCGACGACCCGCTACGGCAACCGGCCGACCATGAAGGACGTGGCCGCACGAGCCGGGGTCGGCCTGAAGACGGTCTCGCGTGTCGTCAACGGAGAGCCCGGGGTCACGCCCGAGACCGAGCGGCGTGTCCAGGAGGCCATCGACGCCCTGGGCTTCCGCCGCAACGACAGCGCGCGTGTCCTGCGCAAGGGCCGTACGGCGAGCATCGGGCTGGTCCTGGAGGATCTCGCCGACCCGTTCTACGGGCCGCTCAGCCGCGCCGTCGAGGAGGTGGCACGCGCGCACGGAGCGCTGCTGATCAACGGCTCCAGCGCGGAGGACCCCGAGCGCGAGCAGGAGCTGGCGCTGGCGTTGTGCGCCCGCCGGGTGGACGGGCTGGTGGTCATCCCGGCCGGTGACGACCACCGCTATCTGGAACCGGAGATCCGCGCGGGCGTGGCCACGGTTTTCGTGGACCGCCCGGCCGGGAAGATCGACGCCGACGCGGTGCTGTCCGACAGCTTCGGCGGCGCGCGCAACGGGGTCGCGCACCTCATCGCGCACGGCCACCGCAGGATCGGTTTCATCGGTGACCGGCCGCGCATCCACACCGCCGCCGAACGGCTGCGCGGCTACCGGGCCGCCATGGAGGACGCCGGGATACCCGTCGCGCCCGCCTGGATGTCCCTGGGGGTGACCGACCCACAGCGGGTGCGGCGGGCGGCGGAGGAGATGCTCACCGGTCCCGACCCGGTCACCGCGATCTTCGCGGGCAACAACCGCGTGACGGTCACCGTGATCCGGGTCCTCGCCGAGCAGACACGGCGGATCGCCCTGGTCGGCTTCGACGACATCGAGTTGGGCGATCTGCTCCAGCCGGGTGTCACCGTCGTCGCCCAGGACGCGGCGGCCCTCGGCCGCACGGCCGCCGAACGGCTCTTCCGGCAACTGGACGGCACTCTGATCACACCCGAGCGGATCGAACTGCCGACGCGCCTGATCCAGCGAGGCTCGGGCGAGTTCACACCGTCGAACTGAGGGGCACCGGATGGACGAACCGGACCGCGACGCCGCCCCCGCGTCACTCCCCGCCCCCGGCCGCACGCTGGAGGAGCTGGGCCTCGCCGTCGCCCCCCGCGATCATCCGCTGGCCTACCCCGGCGCCTGGCCCGCCGAGTCCGGCCTGCTCGTAGGCGATCGGCTGCTGCCGCTCACGCAGTTGGTCCACGAGGACCGTGTCCCGGTGCTCGCCGTCGGCTCCAACGCCTGCCCCGGCCAGCTCCGCCGCAAGCTCGCCGAATCCGGGATCACCACGCCGCTCCCCCTGGTCAAGACACGCGTGACCGGCCTCGGCGTCGGCGTGTCGGCGCACATCAGCCGCATGGGATACGTCAGCGCCTCCCCGTTCGCGGCCCCGGGCACCGTACGGGAGCTGTTCCTCACCTGGCTCGACGCCGCGCAACTCGCCGCGGTGGACGCCAGCGAGGGCGTCCCCCTGCCGGACGGCAACTACCGGCGCGCCTGGCTGCCCGCACCGCACGTGCGGATCGAACTGGCCGACGGCCGTACGCTGCCGGGCGCCTTCGCGTACGTCAATCGCCGCGGCGTGCTGCACGACGGCACCGGCACGCCCCGCCGCCACGGGGACCAGCGCACCCTGATCACCGAGTTGCTGATCGCTTCGCCCCGGCTGCGGGAGCTGTGCGGCGACACGCCGGAGCGGTTCTGTGCGCGCGTGCGCTCCGATCCGGCGCTCAGCGCGCGCGGGACCCTGTTGTTCGCGCAGGAGAAGCTGGTGACGGCGTCCGGTCTGGAGCGGTACGGGGGACACGCTCGGTAGCGGGACGGCGCGCAGCATCCTGGCTGCCTGTCCGGGGCGCTACTGTCCGGAAGCCGTCAGATCGGCCCGCCGGGGCACCGCGAAGCCCTCCAGGCCGGTCCGGGACAGTCCGGTCAGGCCGGTCACCTCGGCGATGTCGAGCGCCCCGCAGTCCAGGCCGCGCAGCAGATAGCCGCTGAGGGCCTTGGCGGTGGCCGGCTCGTCCATGATGTCGCCGGCGGTGCGGCTGGCGTACCGGGCGAGGCGGGCGGCGGCCGGTTCGAAGCCCTCGCGGTAGAAGGCGAAGACGGCGGCGTAGCGGGTGGGGAGGTGGCCGGGGTGCATGTCCCAGCCCTGGTAGTAGGCGCGGGCCAGGGCACGGCGTGTGAGGCCGTGGTGGAGCCGCCAGGCGTCGTGCACGTGCTCCGTCGTACCGACCGGCAGGACGTTGGTCGAGCCGTCCGAGACGCGTACGCCGGTGCCCGCGGCGGCGACCTGCATGACGGCCTTGGCGTGGTCGGCGGCGGGGTGGTCGCCGGCCTGGTAGGCGGCGGAGACACCGAGGCAGGCGCTGTAGTCGAAGGTGCCGTAGTGCAGTCCGGTGGCACGGCCCTCGGCAGCCTGGATCATCCGGGCGACGGTGGCGGTGCCGTCGGTGGCCAGGATGGACTGGCTGGTCTCGATCTGGATCTCGAAGCCGATCCGGCCGGGTTCCAGTGCGTGCGCCTTCTCGAACGCGTCCAGCAGCCGCACCATGGCGGTGACCTGCTCGGGATAGGTCACCTTGGGCAGCGTGAGGACCAGTCCGGCGGGCAGTCCGCCGGATTCGATCAGACCGGTGAGGAAGATGTCGAGGGTGCGGATGCCCCGGTCGCGGACCGGCGCCTCCATGCACTTCATCCGGATGCCCATGTACGGGGCGGCGGTGCCGTTCTCGTACGCCTCGGTGATCAGGCGGGCCGCGCGGGCGGCGGCCTCGTCCTCCTCGGCGTCGGGGCGGGGGCCGTAGCCGTCCTCGAAGTCGACCCGCAGGTCTTCGATCGGCTCGCGCTCCAGTTTGGCGCGCACGCGCGCGTGCACGGGTTCGGCGAGCGTCTCGTCGAGTCCGAGGACCGCGGCGAAGGAGGCGGCGTCCGGGGCGTGTTCGTCCAGGGCGGCGAGCGCCTGGTCGCCCCAGGAGCGGACGGTGTCGGCGGCGAAGGCGTCGCCGGGGACGTAGACGGTGTGGACGGGCTGGCGGGTGCCGGGGTCTCCGGGGTAGCGGCGCTCCAGTTCGGCGTCGACCGGTCCGAGGGAGGCACTGATCTCCTCGCTCACGGCGCCCGCGAGGCTCGTCCGCACCCGCTCCTGCTGGCCCTGACCCATCCCACACCCTCCGCTTTTCCGCTTCATGGAATCAACAATCCGTTGAATGAAGCTATCTGTCGCCCGTTCCGACGGTCAACACCTCTTCCGAACCGAGTCACTCCCGGATTTCGGCATGTTCACGCCCATCTCATCCGGCGGTACAACCATGCGGTACACACGATCAGGACCCTGCTGAACGAACCCGGCGAGCCCCCAGCCCGGATGTCCCGTTTCCCAGCGAACCAGCGAAGGAGCCCCCGTGCCGAGCCGCACCCGCCTCACGCGCCGTCTGGGCCTGAAGACCGCGCTCGCCGCCACGATCGCCGTCCCCCTGTCGAGCACCCCGCTCACCACCGGCGCCGCGTCCGCCGCGTCCGCCGCGTCCGCCGCATCCGCAGGCGAGCGCCAAGGGCGCCGCCTGGAGGTCATGTCCTTCAATCTGCGTTTCGCGAGCGACACCGAGCCCCACAGCTGGACCGTCCGCAGACCGGTCATGCGCGAACTGCTGCGCCGTGAGCGCCCCCAGCTGATCGGCACCCAGGAGGGCCTCTACCACCAGCTGCGCGACATCGAGAGCGACCTCGGAACGCACTACGACTGGATCGGCACCGGCCGCGCGGGCGGCAGCCGCGACGAGTTCATGGCGATCCTCTACGACACCCGCCGCTTCACCCCGCTGGCGTTCGATCATTTCTGGCTGTCCGACACGCCCGACGTCATCGGCTCCAACACCTGGGGCGGGGGCTCCATCCGCATGGTCACCTGGGTCCGCTTCCGCGACCTCGCCGACGACGGCCGGGAGTTCTTCTTCCTCAACACCCACCTGGACAACAGCAGTCAGAACGCACGCGCGCGTGCCGCCGCTCTGATCACCCAGCGCATCGCCGCCCTGGACCCCGCTCTCCCCCTGGTGGTCACCGGTGACTTCAATGTCGCCGCGCACAGGAACCCGGTGTACGACACGCTGCTGGCCGCCGGTCTCACCGACACCTGGGACACCGCCGCCGAGCGCGGCGCGCTGTACGCCACCTTCCACGGCTACCGCCCGCTGACCCCGGACGGCGACCGCATCGACTGGATCCTGGCCACCCCCGGCGTGACCACCCACCGCGCGGTCATCAACACCTTCTCCGCGAACGATCAGTTCCCGAGCGATCATTTGCCGGTACAGGCGACACTCACGCTCGGCTGACCGCCGACACGCCCACCCGCACGCCCGACGGACCGCCAACACGTCGCCCCCCCGCACGTACGACACGCCGAGGCCCCCATGACCGCATCAACGGTCACGGGGGCCTCGTACGAGACTCCGGGCCTTGCCGGACGATCAGCCCTTGCGGGTCTTGATCTCCTCGGTGAGCTGGGGCACGACGGCGAAGAGGTCGCCGACGATGCCGTAGTCGACCAGGTCGAAGATCGGGGCCTCGGCGTCCTTGTTGACGGCGACGATGGTCTTGGAGGTCTGCATGCCCGCGCGGTGCTGGATCGCGCCCGAGATACCGGCCGCGATGTACAGCTGCGGGGAGACCGACTTGCCGGTCTGGCCGACCTGGTTGGTGTGCGGGTACCAGCCCGCGTCGACCGCCGCGCGCGAGGCGCCGACGGCCGCGCCGAGTTCGTCGGCCAGCGTCTCGATGATCGCGAAGTTCTCGGCGCCGTTGACACCGCGTCCGCCGGAGACCACGATCGCGGCCTCGGTCAGCTCGGGGCGCCCGGTCGCCTCGCGCGGCGTGCGCGCGGTGACCTTCGTGCCGGTCGCCTGGTCGGAGAACGCCACGGTCAGGGCCTCCACGTCACCGGCGGCCGGGGCGGCCTCCACGGGCGCGGCGTTCGGCTTGACGGTGATGACCGGGATGCCCCGCGAGACGCGGGAGCGGGTGGTGAAGGCGGCGGCGAACACCGACTGGGTGGCGACGGGGCCCTCGTCGCCGTCGGTCAGGTCGATGGCGTCGGTGATGATGCCGGAGCCGATGCGCAGCGCGAGGCGGGCGGCGATCTCCTTGCCCTCCGCCGACGACGGGACCAGCACCGCGGCCGGGGAGACGGCGTCATAGGCGGCCTTGAGGGCGTCGACCTTGGGGACGACCAGGTAGTCGGTGTACTCGGCGGCGTCGTGGGTGAGGACCCTGACGGCGCCGTGCTCGGCCAGGACGGGAGCGGTGTCGGCGGCGCCGTTGCCCAGGGCGACGGCGACCGGGTCGCCGATGCGGCGGGCCAGGGTCAGCAGTTCCAGGGTGGGCTTGCGGACGGCACCGTCCACGTGATCGACGTAGACGAGAACTTCAGCCATGGGACTATCTCTCCTGCTTGCGAAGGATGCGGGGCGGGCGGCGTGTCACGCCGTACGGCTCACCCGGGTGGCGAGACCCGGACGAACCTCGGGCTCGCGGGCCTGGGGGCGGGCCTCCGGCACGCGGGCCGGGGACGGGCTTCCGGCACGCGCGGGCATCGGACGAACCACCGACGCGCGCGGCGTCGGACGACCCTCCGGCTCGCGCGACCCGGACGAACCCGTGACGCGCGGGGCTCAGACGAACTTCTGGCTCGCGAGGAACTCGGCGAGCTGCTTGCCGCCCTCGCCCTCGTCCTTGACGATCGTGCCGGCCGTGCGGGCCGGCCGCTCGGCCGCGGAGTCGACCACCGTGTAGGCGTTGTCCAGGCCGACCTCGTCCTCGTCGATGTCCAGATCGGACAGGTCCCAGGACTGCACCGGCTTCTTCTTGGCCGCCATGATGCCCTTGAACGACGGGTAACGGGCCTCGCCCGACTGGTCGGTGACCGACACGACCGCGGGCAGGGACGCCTCCAACTGCTCGGAGGCGGCGTCGCCGTCGCGACGGCCGGTGACCGTGCCGTCCTGGACGGAGACCTCGGACAGCAGCGTGACCTGCGGGACGCCCAGGCGCTCGGCGAGCAGGGCGGGGACGATGCCCATGGTGCCGTCGGTGGACGCCATGCCGGAGACGACCAGGTCGTAGCCGGCCTTCTCGATCGCCTTCGCCAGCACCAGGGACGTACCGATCGCGTCGGTGCCGTGCAGATCGTCGTCCTCGACGTGGATCGCCTTGTCCGCGCCCATGGACAGCGCCTTGCGCAGCGCGTCCTTGGCGTCCTCGGGGCCGACCGTCAGGACGGTGACCTCGACGTCGTCGTCGGAGTTCTCGGAGATCCGCAGCGCCTGCTCGACCGCGTACTCGTCCAGTTCGGAGAGCAGACCGTCCACGTCGTCGCGGTCGACGGTCAGGTCATCGGCGAAATGCCGGTCGCCAGTGGCGTCGGGCACGTACTTCACGGTGACAACGATCCTCAAGCTCACGCCGGCTCTCCTACTGCAATCGTCATTTTTCGGCTGCCTTCCAGCAGGCAGCATAGGCGCCTCTGGCGGCCGGTCCCGGTCGGGGCGACCCGCGCCCCGCACAAGATATTACTCGTCAGTACATCCAGTTCATTCCCACTAAGCAAGCGCTTTGAACTGTGACCTTTGCAACGCAGCGTAACCGGAACTGGACGGTCCCGCAGGCGCACGTTCAAGTGATCAATCCCGCAGGCCGGTGAAGCCCCCTTGGTGATAGAGCAGGGGTCGTCCGGTACCCGTGGGGTCGCCCAGGACGACCTCGGCGATCACGATCCGGTGATCACCCGCGGGCACGCGCGCGTGCACCCGGCACACCGCCCAGGCGAGCACCCCGTCCAGCACCGGAACCCCCTCGGGCCCCTCGCGCCACCGCGTCGGCGGCGCGAACCGATCAGCCCCGCTCCGCGCGAACGTCATGGCGAGTTCCCCCTGCCGCTCCCCCAGCACATGCACCCCGACGTACTCCGCCGCCGAGACGGCCGGCCAACTCGACGCGCCCGTGCCGATCCCGAAGGAGAGCAACGGCGGCTCGGCCGCGACCGACGCCAGGGACGTGGCCGTGAACCCGACCGGACCCCGGGCGCCCGCCGCCGTGATCACGGCGACCCCCGCCGCATGCCGCCGGAAGACGGAACGCAGCAACTCGGGCGAGCCGGGCCGGGCGGCCTCCAGATCCGGCGTGGCCGTCATGGGGTGGTCCTGGGCATACGTTCAGGCTGACGACGGGTGGTGGATACGGTCAAGTACGTCCCGGCATATGGGAGATGGCTCACCGACGCCGAGTGACCCATCTGACGCCGGCCCGTTCCCCTCACGCGGCGCCTCGGCCCGGCCACCCGGCTCCGCCGCGCGGTGGCCCCTCTCACACCGCCTCGCCCAGTGCCGCGATCACATCCGCCCTGCGCGGCTGCCCGGTCGCGCGCCGCACGATCCGCCCGTCCGCGTCGAGGACGAGCACAGTGGGCGTCTTGAGGATCTCCAGTTCGCGTACGAGGTCCAGGTGCGCCTCGGCGTCGATCTCGACGTGGGCGACGCCCGGGACCAGTTGGGCGACCTCGCCCAGGATCCGGCGGGTCGCCCGGCAAGGGGCGCAGAAGGCGCTGGAGAACTGCACGAGGGTGGCCCGCTCTCCCAGGGCGCCGCCCAGTTCCGTGGCTCCGAGCCGTTTGCCGTCGTCGCGCCCGCGCACCCGTACTCTCCCGCTCCGCCGCTTGTGCAGCACTCCGTAGACGCTCGCCGCCGCGAGCACCGCAAGGCACACCACCAGTCCGGTCATCGGTCGGGTCAGCGTTCACGAGACTGCAAAGATTCCCGGGCCGACGGCGCGTCCACGCTACGGAATGCTTGATTCATGGACATCGATGTGAGAGGGCCGCGGTTCGGGGCGGCCGTGACCGCCGTGGTCCTGGCGGTCGTGCTGATCATCGGCAGTGCCTGGCTGCTGGCCTGGCAGACGCTGGCGTTCGCGCTCGGCGCGGCGGGCGGGGTCGGCCGGTCGCCGTACGGCTGGGTGTTCCGGCGGTTCGTACGGCCCCGGATCGGGCCGCCGACCGCGTTCGAGCCGCCGGAGCCGCCCCGGTTCGCGCAGACGGTCGGGCTCGGTTTCGCGCTGCTCGGCCTGATCGGTTTCGCGCTGGGGCCGCAGTGGCTGGGGCTCGCGGCGACCGGGGCGGCACTCGCGGCGGCCTTCCTGAACGCCGCGTTCGGGTACTGCCTGGGCTGCGAGGTGTATCTGCTGGGGCGACGGGTGGCGGTGCGGGCGAAGTAGGGGGGCGCGTGAGGCGTGCGGGCGTCGTGGCGGCCATGTGGCCGGGCGGGGGCGGGACCATGGCGGGGCGCAGGACCGTACGGGGGCGTGTCGAGGCCGTGTCGAGCCCCGGCCGGGGCCGTGTCGGGGAAAGGCCGGGAACAGTCCAGGAACAGGCCGGAGACAGGCCGGGGACAGGTCTTCACCGGGTCGCGCTGGGCCGTCCGTAGGACGTGACGAGGATTACGCCGGGTGCGGGCACCAGGGGTGGCCCCCGGTTCGTTCTTCGGGCACCATCTGCGAGATGCCGTAAACCTACGGCTGCGTAGCTTTCCGCCGGGAGACCCCTTCCCTGGCAGAGCAGGAAGGGCCCGCCCCGCCCATGGCAGAGCTTGTGTATCGTCCCGTGATCGGTTTTGCCCGTACGCTGTTCAAGGCATGGGACCTGAAGATCGATTGCCAGGGTTCGGAGAACATCCCGCGCGCGGGCGGCGCCGTGCTGGTCAGCAATCACATCAGCTATCTGGACTTCGTCTTCAGTGGTCTGTCGGCCCTGCCGCAGAAGCGTCTGGTGCGCTTCATGGCCAAGGAGTCGGTCTTCCGGCACAAGGTGTCCGGTCCGCTGATGCGCGGCATGAAGCACATCCCGGTGGACCGCAAGCAGGGCGAGACCGCGTACAAGCACGCGCTGGAGTCGCTGCGCGCCGGCGAGGTGATCGGAGTGTTCCCGGAGGCCACGATCTCGCCGTCGTTCGCGCTGAAGAGCTTCAAGTCGGGCGCCGCGCGGTTGGCGCAGGACGCGGGCGTGCCGCTGATCCCGATGGCCGTCTGGGGCACCCAGCGGCTGTGGACCAAGGGCCACCCGCGCAACTTCAAGCGCAGCCACATCCCGATCACCATCCGGGTGGGCGAGCCCATGGATGCCTCGCGCGACGAGTACGCGGGCGCCATCACCCGGCGACTGCGCGGGCGCGTGCAGGAGTTGCTGGAGGCCGCCCAGCGCGCGTACCCGGTCCGCCCGAAGGGCACCGACGACACGTGGTGGATACCGGCCCACCTCGGCGGCACGGCCCCGACACCGGAGGCGGTACGGGCGGCCGAGTCCCGCTGACGCGGGAGAGGGCGCGGAGGACGAGTCGTACCAAGGCCGGAGAGGGTGCCGGGGCCGAGCCGCACTGACGCGGAAGTGGGTGCGGGTGGCCGAGCCGTGCTGACGCCGGAGACGGCGCCTGGGGCCAAGCCGCACCCACGCCGGAGACCGAGCCGCACTCACGCCCGTCGGGACGCGCGCACTCACCCCGCAGACGGTCCACGCCACCAGGACGCCTCGCGGCGCGCGACCGCCAGTCCGGTCCCGTCCTCCCGTCCGAACCCCGCTCCGGCCTGCGGCCGGACGGCGATATCAAGCGCTAAATCCGTTGGCGGCGGGGGCTCGGC
>NZ_JBHYUG010000020.1:11830-104371 GCF_042749375.1 Streptomyces sp. NPDC059477
CCGGCGCGCCCCCCCCGCGGCGATAGCACCCCGAAAACCGGTGGGCCGCGGCGGCAGGCCCGGCCACACTGGGGCCATGCCTCGCAGAATCATGTTCGTCCAGCTCAAAACGGGCTACGACATCGACCGCGGCCCCTCCTGGATCGGCTGGGTGGACTTCTCCAAGACCTGGAAGACCGCCTACTTCCAGGGGCGGACCCTGCGACGCGCCACCAGTGGCGGCATGTTCGACGCGAACTTCCACGACGTCGACAGCGACGACGTCTTCTGGATCTCCGGCCCGAAGCGCGACCGGAGCGACACCCGGTACGGACCGGAGGATCCGGCCGTGGACGCCGACGCCGCGGACGCGTACCGGGCCTTCCTCCAGGGGGCGCCGCTTCCCGGCAGGGAGGACGGCTGGACGCCGACCGGGCCACGACCAGGCCGGTCGTTCGATCGGTCGACTGATCGATCGTCCGATCAGTCGATCCTCCCCGGATCAGCGGCTCGCGCTGCCTAGGGTGATCTCCGCGCCGGGGCTGAACTTCTCCAGCAGTTCGGCGAGTTCGGCCGCGGCGGACTCCACCTCGGCGACCGGCATGGGCGCGAGGCTCTCCAGCAGGAAGATGCCGGAGGTGGTCCCCTCGCCGAGCCGGGTGCGCGGGCCCTGGCGCCAGTTCCAGCGCCGGCAGGTGACGCCGAGACCGTCGCGCCACACCACCTCGCCAGGCTCCGGGTGTTCGACGGTCTCCTCGCCCCCGGCGGCGGTCACGAAGTCCTCGTCGCCGTGCGCCCGCACCAGCCGCATGCCGCCCTCGATCCGGTCGATGTCCTCCCCGCCGACCGGGATCAGATGGGCCACGCTGATGGCGTTGTAGAGGTCCACCAGGAGGTTGATCCGGGGCAGCCCGGCATCGGTCAGCGCCCGCTTGGCCAGCGCCTCCGCGGAGTTGCGGGTGCGGGAGGGCTTGGCGCCGAACGCGGTGTAGGCGGCACGCCAGGCGGCCATGTGCGGGTCCTCGTGCGGCGCCCGCCCGGCCAGTCGTACGGCGAGCCGCTCGGCGGCCTCGTCCAGCAGCGCCGAACCGGCCTCGGTGCTGGGCCCGTTGACGAGTCCGTGGGCTTCGACGGTGACGTGGGTGAAGCCGGGCACGAGGGCGTGCACCTCGTCGGACACGGTCAGGGAGAACGTCATGGCCTGCCTTCAGAGCGCGGTGGGGAGGGTCTTCCAGAGGTGAGGCCGGTCGGGGGCGGCCTTGAGGGCATCCAGGACGACCGGGTGCGGTTCAGCGTACAGGACTGGATAGTCCACCTCACTGGACTCCAGATCGACCGGGAAGGCCAGCCGCTCACCGTCCAGGGAGAACCGGGCATCCACGCCCGGTTTGTTGCCGCGCGGATCCTGCCGGTGCCAGGCGCCGTTGAAGCGGACGGCGACCAGCCCGTGTACGACATGACCGCCGCCCCCGTCATGCCGCAGCCGCTGATAACAGAGCGCGGTCGGGATGTCCTCGGCGCGCAGCAGGGCGGCGAGCGCGTGGGCCTTGGCGTAGCAGATGCCGGTGCGCCGCTCCAGGACGTCCGAGGCACGCCAGGTGACGCGAAGATCGCCGCTGTCGGCGGAGTGCGGGATCGTATCGCGTACGAATTCGAAGGCGACCCGCGCATAGTCATACGAGTCGGCGGCCCCGCGCGCGAGCCGGGCGGAGGTCTGCCGGACGAGCGGATGCTCATGGTCGATGACCTGGCCGGCGGCCAGATACGCGGACAGGTCGGGGTCGTGCTGGATCAGCTGCATGCCCCCAGAGCATAGGAATACGATCACCCGAACGTCAATGCATTTACAAGCGACCGCATACCTATGCACGCATCGCATGTCATTCGCGTCGAAGCGGAGCCGTCGGCTCAGCCGGCCATCTCCTCCTTGAGGGCCGCGACGAACGTGTCCACGTCGTCCTCGGTGGTGTCGAACGCGCACATCCAGCGCACATCCCCGGCCGCCTCGTCCCAGAAGTAGAAACGGAACCGCCGCTGGAGCCGTACGGTCACGTCGTGCGGGAGCCGGGCGAAGACGGCGTTGGACTGGACCGGGTGGAGCAGTTCCACGCCGTGCACCGCGCGGACGCCCTCGGCGAGTCGCTGGGCCATCTCGTTGGCATGGCGGGCGTTGCGCAGCCACAGGTCCCTGGCGAGCAGGGCCTCCAGTTGCACGGACACGAACCGCATCTTGGAGGCGAGCTGCATGGACAGCTTGCGCAGGTGCTTCATGTGGCTGACCGCGTCCTGGTCGAGCACGACGACCGCTTCGCCGAACAGCGCGCCGTTCTTCGTGCCGCCCAGGGAGAGCAGATCGACACCGGCGGCGTTGGTGAACGCCCGCATGGGGACGTCCAGGGACGCGGCTGCGTTGGCGAGCCGGGAGCCGTCGAGGTGGACTCTCATCCCGAGGCCGTGGGCGTGCTCGCAGATCGCGCGGATCTCGTCCGGGGTGTAGACGGTGCCCAGCTCGGTGCTCTGGGCGATCGAGACGACCTGCGGCATGGCCCGGTGCTCGTCGTCCCAGCCGTACGCCTGCCGGTCGATCAGCTCCGGCGTGAGCTTGCCGTCGGGTGTGGGCACGGTGAGCAGCTTCAGTCCGCCGACCCGCTCGGGCGCCCCGCACTCGTCGACGTGGATGTGCGCGCTCTCGGCGCAGATCACCGCGCCCCAGCGGTCCGTGACGGCCTGGAGCGCGACGACGTTGGCGCCGGTGCCGTTGAAGACCGGGAAGGCCTCCGCGGTCGCCCCGAAGTGGCTGCGGATCACACTCTGGAGATGCTCGGTGTAGTCGTCCTCGCCATAGGCGACCTGGTGGCCGCCATTGGCGAGCGCGAGGGCGGCGAGCACCTCCGGATGGGCGCCGGCGTAGTTGTCGCTGGCGAAGCCGCGGACCTGCGGGTCGTGGTGACGGCGCGCGTCGGTCTTCGGGGGGTTCACGGCTTCTCGGTCAGCCACAGACGTTGTCCGTTCACTTCGGCGGCGGGCTTGTCCCAGACGCCTACGACAGCGTCGGCCAGGTCGGTGACATCGGTGAAGCCCGCGAACCTCGCGTTGGGCCGGTCGGCGCGCATGGCGTCGTGGACCAGCGCCTTGACCACCAGGATCGCAGCCGCCGCGTTGGGTCCGCCCTCGCCCCCGGCCTTGTGGAAGTAGTCACCGAGGGCCAGCGTCCATGCCTCGGCGGCGGCCTTGGCGGCGGCGTACGCGGCGTTGCCCGCGGTGGGCTTGCTGGCCCCGGCCGCGCTGATCAGCACGTACCGGCCGCGGTCGCTGCGCTGGAGCGCCTCGTGGAAGGCGAGCGAGGTGTTCTGGACCGTGCGGATCAGCAGCAGTTCCAGGAAGTCCCAGTCGTCGAGGCGGGTCTTGGTGAAGGTCTCGCTGCCGCGCCAGCCGCCGACGAGATGCACCAGGCCGTCGACCCGCCCGAAGTCCTTCTCGATGCGGTTCGCCCAGTCCTGGGACGACTCCCGGTCGAGCAGATCGACCGTGTCGCCGATGACGGTCGCACCTCCGTGCGCGTAGCTGGCCGCGTCCACGGCCTCGGCCAGCCGCTCCGGATCGTTGTCCGAGCCGATGACGGTCGCCCCGGCCTCCGCCAGCCGCACCAGCGCGGCCCGCCCGGCGGGCCCGCCCGCCCCGGCCACCGCGATCACCGCGCCGCTGAGAGCCCCGTTCCCCATGTTCCTCGCCTCCTGAGCAGCGTTTCCGATGCGGTCGCTCACGCGGCGACCCGCTCGGCGGTGTCCCTGGTGATACCCCGGGTCGAGGCGATCACGCTTTTCAGCTTCTTGGACAGCGCCTCATAGAACATGCTGAGCGGAAACTCGTCGGGAAGCACGTCATCGACGAGTTTGCGGGGCGGCAGGGACAGATCGAGGGCGTCGGGGCCCTTGGCCCACTTGGATCCCGGGTGCGGGGACAGATACGTGGCGACCAGCTCGTACCCCTTGAACCAGTGGACCAGCTTGGGGCGGTCGATGCCGTCGCGGTAGAGGGTCTCGATCTCGGCGCACAGCTGGTTGGTGACCTGCGGGGCGCGCTCCCAGTCGATGGAGAGCCTGTTGTCGGTCCAGCGGACCACGTCGTGCCGGTGCAGGTAGGCGAAGAGGAGCTGGCCGCCGAGGCCGTCGTAGTTGCGGACGCGCTCGCCGGTGACCGGGAAGCGGAACATCCGGTCGAAGAGCACGGCGTACTGCACGTCGCGGGCCTGCGGGACACCGTCCTGGGCGAGCTTGACGGCCTCCTTGAAGGCGGTCAGGTCGCAGCGCAGCTCCTCCAGGCCGTACATCCAGAACGGCTGCCGCTGCTTGATCATGAACGGGTCGAACGGCAGGTCACCGTGGCTGTGGGTGCGGTCGTGGACCATGTCCCACAGCACGAACGCCTCTTCGCAGCGCCTCTGGTCGTGCACCATCGCGGCGACGTCCTCGGGCAGCGCCAGGCCCAGCAGATCGACGGCGGCGGCGGTGACCCGGCGGAAGCGCGCGGCCTCGCGGTCGCAGAAGATTCCGCCCCAGGAGAAACGTTCTGGCGCCTCGCGCACGGCGATCGTCTCGGGGAAGAGCACGGCCGAGTTGGTGTCGTAGCCGGAGGTGAAGTCCTCGAAGGTGATGCCGCAGAACAGCGGGTTGTCGTAGCGGGTGCGCTCCAGCTCCGCCAGCCAGTCCGGCCAGACCATCCTCAGGACGATCGCTTCGAGATTGCGGTCCGGGTTGCCGTTCTGGGTGTACATCGGGAAGACGACCAGATGCTGGAGTCCGTCGCGGCGATCGGCGGCCGGCTGGAAGGCCAGCAGCGAGTCGAGGAAGTCCGGCACCAGGAACCCGCCGACCGACCAGCGCCGCAGATCTTCGGCCAGGGCCGCGTGATAGGCGGCGTCGTGCGGCAGCAGCGGCGACAGCACCTGTACGGCGTCGATCACCTCGGCGACGGCACGCTCCACGTCCGCGCGGGCCGGGGCGCCCTCGGCGGCGAGATCGACCGAACCGTCCTTGGACTGCCAGTCGCGGATGCGCTCCACGGCGCCCTTGAGCGCGGGCCACGCCGGATGCTCGACCACCCTGGGCGCAGCAGGAACCCGCCCATTGGTGGTCGGCTGCACAAGAATTTCCGTCATGTCCCATCCTCCACGGGAGAACCTCGCGTAGGAACACCGTATGCGTACGAGCTTTCTCCCAGCAAGCGGCGTCTCGGGAAATTATCCTGCGCTCCCCCGCCGGTCGCCGTGTTTTTTCCTGCGGGGTACGGGGGTGGCGGACCGGTTGGGTGTGGTTCGGGGGCGTGGGGGCGGGTCCGGGTGGGACGGGTGGGACGCGTGAGCCCGGGACGGGCCCGGCGGGCCGGGGCCGGGCGGAGGCCCAGGGGGCCGGGGGGCCAGGGGCCCAGGGGGCCGGGGCCGCTCGCGGGGCACCGCAAGGACGCCGGCGCGGTGCCGGAGGGGCTCCCGGGGGTGTCGCAGGGACTCTGGGCGGGGGCGCCGTATGGAGATGCTCCCGGGGTGCCACAAGGACGCTGCCAGGGCTCCGCAGGGGCGCTGGCAGCTGCCGCAAGGAGTTGCGGCCGGGGTGCGGGCCTTGCGTCGCCCGGCTTCCCGGATCCGGCGCGCCGTTCGGGGCGGATCCGCAGCGTACGTGCGGGTTCATCTCACGTCCCGGCCACTAAAGTGCGGAATTCATACCGCGCGGACGGCCGCTGTCCGCACGGCCGCCTGCCCGTCGACGGAAGCGAGCTGAACCTTGAACTTCCTCACCATCGGACACCGCGGAATCATGGGCGTCGAGCCCGAGAACACCCTGCGTTCGTTCGTGGCCGCCGAACACGCCGGCCTCGATATGATCGAACTCGATGTTCACTTGAGCAAGGACGGCGCTCTGGTCGTTCTCCACGACGAGGATGTGGACCGGACCACGGACGGCACCGGCCCGGTCGCCGAGAAGACCCTCGCGGAGCTGCGCGCGCTGGACGCCGGGCGTGGCGAGCGGATCCCGTTCTTCGAAGAGGTGCTGGACGCCGTACGCTCCCCGCTCCAGGTCGAGATCAAGGACACCGCCGCGGCCCGTGCGCTGGCCGACGTGGTGCGGGACCGGAATCTGGTGGAGCGGGTGGAGGTGTCGTCCTTCCACGACGAGGCGATCGCGGAGATCGGCCGCCTGGTGCCCGGCGTACGTACCGCGCTGATCGGCAGCCGGTACGGCACGGACATCGTGGAACGCGCGGTCCAGGTCGGTGCGCGCACCATCTGCCTGAACATTCGCCGTCTCACCCTGGAAGTCACGGAAGCCGCGCGCGGGGCGAATCTGCGGATCATCGGCTGGGTGGTCAACACCCAGGACCAGCTGCGGCTGGTACGCGCCCTGGAACTCGACGGCGCGACCACCGATCATCCCGAGATCAAACGAACAGGCCGCTTCACCGCGTAGCTGCCCGGCGGGACGCGTGACGCCCTGCCGGGCCCCGTCACGGCCCGCCGGGACGCGCGCTACAGATCCTTGACCAGCAGCTCGAACTCCAGGTCGTCCCGCTGCGGAATCCCGAACCGCTCCTCGCCGTACGGGAACGGGGTGGTCTGCCCGGTACGCCGGTAACCACGCCGCTCGTACCAGGCGATCAGATCCTCCCGTGCGGTGATCACGGTCATGTGCATCTCTGCGGCGTCCCAGAGGTGGCGGGCCCGCCGCTCGGCCGCGGCGCTGATGTCTTTGCCGAGGCCGGCGCCCTGGAGGGCGGGGCTGACCGCGAACATGCCGAAATAGGCATGATCATTACGGTGTTCGAGCTGGCAGCACGCGACGACCCGGCCGTCCCGCTCGACCGTCAGCAAGCCGCCCTCCGGGGTTTTGATCACTTCCAGTACGCCCTCGGCGTCGGTGCGCTGCCCCTCAAGGATGTCCGCCTCGGTGGTCCACCCGGTCCGGCTGGAGTCTCCGCGATAGGCCGATTCGATCAACGCGACGAGATCGTTCACATCGGCGTCGGTGGCATCGCGGTACGTCAGTCCGTCGGTGGCGGGGCGGGCGTCCATGGGGCACTTCTCCGTTTCAGCGGCACGGCTCGGCAGGGACGAGCGTAACGCGCGCGGCAAACCCCCAAGCCGGGCGATCAGCCGTCCCCGGGAGGGCCGCTCGGCCTTCTGACCTCGCCTCCTGACCTCGCCGTGTGCCACGAGTTCGGCACCGCCGATCGAAGTCGATCAGGGACGGTCGGAAGCGATTGGGAAGGGTCCGGGGGCTCAGCGACCGTCGGACCCGTACCGCCATCCTCGGTCGGTGCGGGTGAGTTCCCGGAAGCCGGCCGTGATCAAACGATCGATCGCAACCTGATCGTCCGCCTCCTCGTACGTCAGAAGGCGGTCCGCCCCGCACAGCCGAAGCCAGTCGGCGGCCTGACCGAGCAGCCACTCCTCCCATCCCTCGTTCTCCCGTACGACGACCAGGTTGCCGATGTCCGCGAGACCGGCGGCACGGGTGTGGCGCTCGGGGCGGGCGAGGGACGTATCGACCTCGATGAAGCCGGCTGCGTCACCGTCGGCGCTGTACGCCGTGAAACGAGTGCCGCACTCCCCCAGGGTGCGCACGGCCCGAACCCCCGGCCGGGGCTCGGGTACCGACTCCGGCAGATCGGCGACCCGGGCGATCAGCAGCACCTCGGTGCCTCCGACGTGCCGGAAACCGGCGTTCTCGTACACGGCCCGGATGTGCGGCCAGGGCTGGGGCACGCCGTACACGGCAGGCGCGGGCAGGGCACCGTCGGCGAGGCACACCCGGACGTCCCAGCGGGCGAGCTGGGCCAGGCAGGCGTTCATCAGCAGTTCGGCGGCCTTGTGGGTGTCCGGCAGGAAGGACGCCTCGGGCCGACCGACGAACCAGCTGATCTCGCCCACGCCGCGATAGTCCTCGCCGACCTCGTCGTCCGCGCGGTAGCGCAGCAGATGCGCCGCCGCGACGATGTGCCGCCGCTCCTCGGCGACCAGAGTGATCCGCTCGGCGACCCACGGATCGGTGATGAACTCGTCCGGCTGCCGCTCCAGCGAGCTGAGCACGGTGTTCACGGACACGCCGACGCCGGGGACCACGGCGGCAATGTGCAGATTGATCAGATCGGTGAGCTGATCACGGTCCGCGCGGTGGAAGGGACGCACGGTGGGCATGGGTGACCTCCGGTCATGGAGTGAGCTACTGGGAGGCCGCCATGCGATGCGGTATGCGGGGAGCTTACGACAGGGAGGGCGAGGCGCGCGAGACGGTATGGGACAGGGCGATGGTGACGCTTCCGCCGCGGGTCCGGCGTCACGCGTCGCGCGGCGCGTCCCCCGGTCGCACGATGGTGGTGAGGACACGCCCGAGCGGCCACAGGGTCCCCCCTGCGGCAGGAACACCAGGAAAGGACCGCCATGAGGCTCGAAAAGCCGGTCCCAGGTGGACCCTGCTGGACGGAGGTCGGCACCGGCGACCTGGAGGCGGCCAAAGCGTTCTACGCGGAGTTGTTCGGCTGGCGCACGGAGACTGACCCGCGCCGGGAGGCGGGCGGCTACACGATGGTGTATCTCGGGGACGCGCCGGTGGCCGCGCTGACCCCGCTGTACCAGGAGTCGCAGCCGGTGGCCTGGAACGTGTCGTTCCAGGCAGCTGATGTGGACGCCGCCGCGCGGACGGTGTCAGAGGCGGGCGGGGCCCTTCTGCTCGACCCGATGGATGTGCTCGACGTGGGCCGTTTCGCGGTCGCCGCCGATCCGACGGGCGCGGTCTTCCAGATGTGGCAGCCGCGCGCCTTCGAGGGCGCCGGACTGTTCAACGCGCCCGGCTCGCTGGGCTGGGTGGAACTGCGGACCCGAAACCCCGACCAGGCCAGGACCTTCTACCCGCAGGTGTTCGGCTGGACCGTGAGCGATTCCGAGCGCTATCCCCAATGGGGCATCGCGGGCGCGGACTTCGGCGGGATGACGACGATGGACGACAAGTTCCCGCCCGAGGTGCCGCCGCACTGGCTGCCGTACTTCGCGGTCACCGATGTCGCCACCACCGCCGCCATGGCCACGAGCGCGTCCGGCACTGTCCTGATGGAGCCGACGACCTTTCAGGACAGCCTCAGGATCGCGGTACTGCGGGATCCACAGGGAGCGGCGTTCGGCGTGTACGCCGCGAGCTGAGCCCTTCTCGCGGCTCCAGCACGCAGGTCGCTGCGGAGTGGCGGGGCGGTGCCTTTCGCGGGCGTGAGGGCTGTATCCCCGGCCCCGGCCCCGGACAGGGTCGCTTCCGCGCGGCTCAGCCGTACCGCTCATGCGGCGCCGCGCTCGTGCCGACAAGTCTGCCGCGACCGCTCACCGGGTTTGTGCCACCCAAGCCCGGTGGCACTGCCCCACCCCCGTTCACAGGCTGCGCGTCCACTGCCACCACTCACCGGACACGGCATCGTCGGTGGCACGCACCTCGGCGGGCGCGACGGCCCAAGGAGCGGCGGGCGAATTCCAGAGCGAGGAGTACGGGGCGGTCGGCCTCGGCGTCGGCCCGCGCGTGGCGAACCTCCGCAGCGCCCGCGCGGCCCGTTCACGGCCCCTTCCGCAGCGGAGATACATCGGCCCGTCCCACCCGTCCCTTGCCTCCTGTGCTCCCATGAACGCTCCCCGTGTACGCCCATGCGCTCGCGTGCGCGCCGCGCGGGTCGGGCATCGCATCCGTGACCGTGTGTCGAGCGGGGAGGTGCGCGTGCACGGACCGGCTTCGCCCGGATGGCTACTGGTGGCGCTGTGCGCCGTGACCGGCGCCTATTGCGTGCGGCGGATGCGCGGCGCCGCCGCGGAGGAGCGCCGTACGGCAGGTGACGAGGCCCTGATGGGATTCGGCATGGCAGCCATGGCCGTGCCGACGACGGTGTTCACCCCACCGTCGTGGACCTGGCCGGTCTACGCCGTGGTGTTCGGCGCGGCGGGACTACGCGCGCTATGGGTCGCTCACAAAGGCGCGCATCATCTGCACCACGCGGTCGGCGCGTTGGCGATGGTCTACATGGCGGTCGTAATGGGCATCTCCGCCGGGCAAGGGCATGTTCACGGTGGCAGTTCGGCCGGTCTGCCGCTGGTCACGGGGGCGTTCCTGCTCTACTTCACGGGCTATGTACTGGTGTCCGGTATGCGTTTGATTCCCGTACCGGGGGTCGCGGGAGCGCCGGTGGGGTGGGGCGACCGGCCGGAGTTGACCCAGGCGTGCCGCCTGTCGATGGGGATCGCCATGGTGGCGATGCTGATGCTCATCTGAACATTCCCGGTTGATCGGATTCGGGCGAGGGCGCAACAGCAGATGTTCGTGATGCCAGGCAGAGGCACGTTCAGGCGGAGCGAAGGCACATGGAGTCAGAGCAAACGAACATGACGCCCTGAGCACGATGGGCGGGCAACCGGGGCGGCATACGCGGCGCCTGTGGAAGGGCGGGGACTGAACCTACCCGGTGCCTGCGCCCGGCGCGACGAAACCGTGGTCTGCGTCACTTTGCGGGCGAGGCCCGTACCCCGGGAGACCCGCCCCCTCGTAGGCTGCGGCCCATGATGGTCCCCGCGGCACTGCTGCTGCTCGGCGTTCTGACCGCTGTGCTCGGCCCCAGGATGCTCGCTCGTGCCGCCTGGCCGGACCATGAGCCGGTGGTCGCCCTGTGGGCGTGGCAGTGCGTGGTGGCGGCCGTACTGATGTGCTGCGCGCTGTCGATGACGCTGAGCGCGGCGGCGGCCTGGCAGGCAGTGCGCGGACATGTGTTCGCGCCGGCGCCGAACGCGGTCGTGGAGGCGTACGCCCTGGGCGCGGCCGGGCCCTGGGCGGCGGCGACGGCGGTGACGCTCGCGCTGGCCGGGCTGTGGAGCGGCGCCATGCTGCTGCGGGAGATCGCGCGAGCCCGGGCGCGGCATCAGCTGCGGCGGGCGGAACTCCGTCTCCAGGCACCGCTGTTGCCCGGCGAGAAGGCCGCCGCGGGTCGGCTGGTGGTCTTGGAGGGCGAGCGGCCGGATGCCTGGTGGCTGGCGGGGACGCCGCCCCGGATGGTGGTCACGACGGCCGCGCTGCGCCGACTGAAGGGCCGCCAGCTGGACGCGGTGGTGGCGCACGAGGAGGGACACGCGCAGGCGCGGCACGACTGGTTGCGGCATTGTTCGGCGGCGCTGGCGGCCGGGTTCCCCCAGGTGCCGGTGTTCGCGGCGTTCCGGGAGGAGATGCACCGGCTGGTGGAACTCGCTGCCGACGACATGGCGTCCCGCCGCTTCGGTCGGCTCACCACCGCACTCGCGCTGGTCGAACTCAACGAACACCGCGGTGTGTTCGGTCCTTCCCCGACTTCCCAGGCGCATGTGCCGCAGCGCGTGCAGCGATTGCTGACCGCTCCTGAGCGCCTTCCGGCGATACACCGCCTGCGGCTGACGGCGACGGCGGCGCTGGTGCCGGTGATCCCGGTGCTGGTGACCTTCGTGCCCGGACTGAGAGCGCTGGGTTAGCAACCCTTCACAGGCCCCGACGGTGGCCTCGCGCCCCACCGGTCGGCAAGAATTGCAGTATGACCACCACGCCCGTCGACCGCCCCACCCGTCCACCACAGCACCGGACCGCTCTCCGCGCGGCGCTCGCGTTCGCGGTCTGCTCGCTTGCGCTGCTCATTTTGGTCGCGGTGTCGTGGGGCCCGCTGATCACGGTCGATGAGCGGATCGCTCGGACCACGCACGGCTGGGCGGTCAGCGAGGACGGGCTGACGCATGCGTTCCGGATCCTCACGGACTGGGTGTGGGATCCGCTGACCATGCGCATTCTGTGCGCAGCCGTGATCATCTGGCTGGTGTGGCGCCGCGCGGCCTGGTTCACCGCGGCCTGGCTGCTCGTGACGGTCGCGGTGAGCACGCTGGTGCAGCAGGGCCTGAAGGCCGCCGTCGGCCGCGAACGCCCCGTCTGGCCGGACCCGGTCGACTCGGCCCACTACGCGGCCTTCCCGTCCGGCCACGCCATGACCGCCACGGTGATCTGTGGCCTACTGGTGTGGCTCCTCCACCGCTACGGCGCCTCCCGGAAGGTCCTGCGCTGGGCCACCACAGTGGCTGTCGTGTCCGTCCTCGGCGTCGGGCTCACCCGGGTGTGGCTGGGCGTCCATTGGCTGAGCGACGTCGTGGGCGGCTGGCTGCTGGGGGCGATGGTGATCGCGGCGGCGGTGGCGGTGCATGAGCGATTCCGGCCGGAGAGACCTTGACCGCTGCGACGCGGCTGGCGACCGGCGACAAGGGTGGCCCGATACCGGCCCCCCTCCCAACGGCCACCCCTAGGATCGCCGCATGATCGCTGTCCTCTTCGACTTCTCCGGAACCCTCTTCCGCGTCGAAACCACCGACTCCTGGCTACGCGCGGTCCTGGACCAGACCGGGATCGGCCTCCCGGAGGCCGAGGTGGCCGCACTCGCCCAGGCCCTGGAGGCAGCGGGCGCGCTGCCGGGCGGCCCGAATCCGCAGCACCTCCCCACGGAACTGGCCGGGCTGTGGGAGGTACGCGACGAGAGCGCCGAACTGCACCGGGCCGCCTACACCGGCCTCTCCCGCCAAGTGCGGCTGCCCACCGAGCACCTGCACGACGCGCTCTACGACCGCCATATGACACCCGCCGCCTGGACCCCGTACCCGGATGCCCGGGAGGTCCTGGCCGGGCTGCGCGAGCGGGGCATCCAGGTCGGCGTGGTCAGCAACATCGGGTGGGACCCGCGCCCGGTGTTCCGCGCCCACGGACTCGATGATCATGTGAACACATACGTACTTTCGTACGAACACGGCATGCGCAAGCCCGACACCCGTCTCTTCGCGACCGCCTGCGCGGCCCTCGGCGTGGATCCGCGGGAGGTACTGATGGTCGGGGACGACCGGCAGGCGGACGGCGGAGCCGCGGCCCTCGGGTGCGCGGTTCACTTCGTCGATCACCTGCCGGCGGGGAAGCGACCGGATGCACTGCGCCCGGTACTGGATCTGATCGACTGAACATCGAACATTGATCGATCGATCCCGCGATCCGGCACTCTGCTGGTCCGTCGGCCCGGGGATCGCTCGACAGCCGCTTGATCTGCCGACCAAGACACGCTGGTTCCGTGCCGGGCGGGCGCCTCCCACGGCCAGGTTAGTAGCCTTGGCAAACCATCCCGGCATACAGAACCGCCCACCTCGGACGATCCCCCGTGTCGCCCGAGGCAGGCGGCGGCCAGGCCGGGCCCGCGCAGGAACCGGTCCGGACGCCCTGAGTATAGTTGGCTGGCAGCCAGTCAACGCAGGAGTTACAGCATGTCCCCGCGCAGCGCCCAGGTCAATGAAGAGCTGCGGCGCCGTTCGCGTGAGCGATTGCTCCACGCTGCGATCGAACTGGTCAGCGAACGCGGCTATGAGGCGACAACGTTGGCGGACATCGCCGACCGCGCGGGCTCGGCCCGTGGCCTGGTGTCGTACTACTTCCCCGGTAAGCGCCAGTTGGTGCAGTCCGCGGTGCACCGTCTGATGCACCGCACGCTGGAGGAGGGCCTGGAGCGCGAGCCGCGCACCGACGACGGCCGGGAGCGGATGGCGCGGGCGATCGACGCGATCCTGGGCCTGGCCCGGGACCAGACCGTATTGATGCGCCAGCACATGGCGGGTCTGCTCCAGGCCGAGGGTTTTGTGCAGTGTCCGGAGCAACGCCGCCTCGCGGAGCTGCTGCGGGACACGGTCGCCCGGCGCGGCTCCAGGGACGTGCAGGCCGACTACCCGATGATGCGGTCCTTGCTGATGGGCGCGGTCTACGCGATGGTGCTGCCGAACGTCCCGATGCCGATCGCCGCGGTCCGCGCCGAACTCTTCCGGCGCTACGGGCTCGACTGGGAGCAGGGTGTCCCGCCGGATGCCGAGGCGCCCGGCGGGACGTGTGAGCGGGATCTGTCACGGTTCTTCGCGCCGGACGAACCCCCGGACACGAAGCCTCGCTAGCCGATCAATCGATCAACCGGCAGCTGAGCGATCGATCAGCCGGTCAGTCGAAATAGTCCGGCTGGGTCTGCACGTTCAGCTCCCGCAGCTGGACCCAGCGCGCCGGATCCGTACGACGGTCGTTGAGCTTCAGTACATCGAAGCCCTTCGCCATGTCGTTCGAGTAGATGTAGCCGTTGTAGTAGTACGCCGACCACGAGCCGCCGACCGTGAGCGTGTCGGTGGAGAGCGGACCGCGCTCGAAGTAGGCGATCTCCTTCGGGCGGGACGAGTCGGTGAAGTCCCAGACCGAGACACCGCCCTGGTACCACGCCTGGACCATCAGGTCCTTGCCCTTGACCGGGATCAGCGAGCCGTTGTGGGCGACGCAGTTCTCGGTGTCGGCCTGGTGCCGCGGGATCTTGAAGTAGCTGCGGAACACCAGCTCGCGCTTGTCGCCCTTGCCGACGATGTCGTAGATACCGTCGGCACCCCGGTTCGGACCGATCGCCGCGTTGCAGGTGGCGCCACCGCCCCCGCCCAGCTCATCGGTGAAGACGACCTTGTTCGCGGTCTGGTTGAAGGTAGCCGAGTGCCAGAACGCGAAGTTCACGTTGTCCTGGACCTGATCGATGACCTTCGGCCGTTCCGGGTCCTTGATGGAGAACAGAATGCCGTCACCCATGCAGGCGCCCGCGGCGAGGTCCTGCTCGGGCAGCACGGTGATGTCGTGGCAGCCGGTGGTCTTCGACACGCCCGGGTTCGTGGGTCCGCCCGGGTTGCCGCCACCGTCCGGGCCTTCGCCCGGGAACAGCACCGGGAAGGCCACGACCTTCGCCTTCTCGGGGGCGTCGCGCGGCACCTTGATGATGGAGATGCCATCGTGCGGCGGCTGGCAGTCCGGGTAGGCGGCGTTCGGCGAGTACGAGGAGACGTACACGTAGACGTTCTTGCGCTCCGGCACCAGGGTGTGGGTGTGCGAACCGCAGGCGGTCTCGACGGCGGCGACATACCGGGGGTTGCGCTTGTCGCTGATGTCGAAGACCTTCATGCCCTCCCAGGAGGACTTCTCGGTCGTGGGCTGCGTGGTGCTGTTGCAACTGCTGTCGCTGCGCGAGGAGTCGGTCGACAGGAACAGCAGGTCACCCGAGACGGAGATGTCGTTCTGGGATCCGGGGCACAGCACCTGGGAGACGGTCTTCGGCGCCTTCGGGTTGCTGATGTCGAAGATGCGGAAGCCGTCGTAGTTGCCGGCGAACGCGTACTTGCCCTGGAAGGCCAGGTCCGAGTTGGTACCCGGGAGAACATCCTTGGGGATGTTCGCAAGGTGCTGGATGTTGGACGAATGAACAATCTCGTCCTGGGCCGGTATGTCGCCGGCGGCTATCGCCGCGCGCGCCTCGGCCTGATCGCTCGTGGACACCGACTGCTCCCCGGCCGGGGTGTCACCCGGGTCGGGGGTGGCTGCGGCCTGGTGGGCCGTCAGCAGCGTGGCCAGGAGTCCGGCCGCGGCTACGACAACTCCGAGTCGTCTGTGTCGACTCCGGGATCGGTTGAACAGGGTCACTGCGTCCTCCCTTGTTCCGTTCGCGAGGGAACGCTTAACGGATCAACCGAAGTATCGTCTCCGTCATGCACAGATCAATAGGGTGCAACGGAGTCGTAATGCAGTCTTCTGATCGGTCGAGCGCTGAAGCGTGCTAGGACAGTCACCTGCGCTCACAAAGCGCACCTTTGCGGTGTTCGCCGTCCCGCCTGCCACAGGAGGTAGTTGTGCTCTTCCGCCGTGCTTCTCGCGCGTCCCTCACCACCGCTGCCACGGCCATGGTGGCCGTGCTGGCGCTCGGGGCGTGTGAGTCCGGGTCGGACGACGAACCCACGTCAGGTACGGCGACCGGGCCCTCGGTGCTGTTGCCGGGCGAACCGGGTGACGAGAATCAGACCCTGTCCGCCGAGGAAGCCGCGGAACAGCGCGTAGAGGACGACGCGCCCAACTCGGCGGATGTGTCGTACGCGCGAATGATGATCGAGCATCACACGCAGGCCCTGGAAATGACCGAACTCGCCTCCGAGCAGGCGGAGTCAGAAGCGGTGAAGGGGCTCGCCGAACGCATCGCGGCGGCCCAGGAGCCGGAGATCGCCGCCATGGAGGCGTGGCTGACGCGGCACGGCAAGGACGGCGAGGACGACTCCGGCAGCAGTCACGACCATGCGTCGATGCCCGGGATGGCGACCGAGGGGCAACTGGAGAGCCTTCGCTCAGCCAAGGGCAGCGCGTTCGATCAGCTCTTCCTGACACTGATGATCACTCATCACGAGGGTGCGATCACGATGGCCACGGACGTCAAGGGACAAGGCAACAACATCCAGATCGAGGAGATGGCCGACGACGTGATCGCCCAGCAGACGTCCGAGATCGGACGGATGCAGGAGATGCGCTGAGCGATCGACCACGACCCACCGCGGGCACCGGGTACTTCCCGCTCCCTCGGCAGCGATCAAAGAGATCACGAGCGGACGCTTCAGGCATATACGCAACGTAATCACGTGATCACATTCCCGCGAACGGTCACGCACGGCACGCCCTCCGCTAGCGCAGTGCCGCACCCCTCCCGCTCTCGGGGACCCGGTGCGATGCTGGAGGCATCAGCGATCTCCTGCCAGGCTCCGGGTGACCGGACAGGACGGACAAGGAGAGTTCCGCCGTGTTGCGTGTCGCCGTCGTCGGTTCCGGGCCCAGCGGGGTCTACACCGCCCAGAACCTGGTCCAGCTCGATCCCGAGGTGCATGTCGATGTGATCGATCGGCTGCCGTGCCCGTACGGTCTGGTCCGCTACGGGGTGGCACCGGATCACGAAAAGATCAAATCCCTCCAGAACAATCTCCGGGCGGTACTGGAACACGATCGAGTGCGCTTCCTCGGCGGCCTCGACATCGGTTCGGGCGGCGTGCCGGTCGAACGGCTGCGGGAGCTGTATCACGCGGTGGTGTACTGCCTGGGCGCCGCGACCGACCGACGGCTGGGCATTCCGGGCGAGGATCTGAAGGGGAGCTGGTCGGCGACACAGTTCGTGTCCTGGTACAGCGCTCATCCGGACGCCGTGGACGACGGCTTCGTACGGGATGTGCGCTCGGCCGTGGTGATCGGTGTCGGCAATGTCGCGGTCGACGTGACGCGGATCCTGGCGCGCGGCGCGGTGGAGTTGAGCCCGACCGACATGCCCCAGGCCGCCCTGACGGCGCTGGCCGCGAGTCAGGTGACCGACATCCACATGGTCGGACGGCGAGGCCCGTCCCAGGCCCGCTTCACCACGAAGGAGCTGCGCGAGCTGGGCGGGCTCCCCGAGGCGGACGTACTGCTGAATGCCGGAGAGTTGGGCCTGGATCCGGCCTACGGGGACCCGTCAGCGCTGCCGGCCGTGCAGCGGCGGAACATCGAGGCGTTGCGTGGCTGGACAGACCACCAGCCCCGGGGCGCTGCGCGCAGGATCCACGCGCGGTTCTTCCTCCGCCCGGTCGAACTCCTCGCCGACCCGTCCGGCACGCAGGTGGCGGGAGTCCGCTTCGAGCGCACGGTGCCGGACGGACACGGCGGGGTCAGCGGCACCGGAGAGTGCGAGGAGATCGAGGCACAGTTGGTGCTTCGTTCGGTCGGCTATCGCGGCGTGCCCTTGGAGGGGCTGCCGTTCGACGCAGCGAGGGGGACGGTGCCGCATCGGGCCGGGCGGGTGCTGCGCGAGGACGCGGTGGCGCCGGGCGAGTACGTGGCGGGCTGGATCAAGCGCGGCCCGACCGGCGTGATCGGCACCAACCGGTCGTGCGCGAAAGAGACGGTGACGTCGCTCCTGGAGGACGCCTCCGTGATCGTACGAACAGAGCCAGGTGGTGATCCGATCACGTGGTTGCGGGCCGAGGGGTTCAGCCCGGTCGAATGGTCCGGCTGGGAGTCGATCGAACGGGCTGAGGCGGCGCTGGGCGCGTCCCTGGACAGGGGTGGCGTGGTGAAACTGCCCGACTGGCGATCGCTCATGACCGCCGCGCACGGAGACAAGGCCCGGTAGAGGCACAGGCCGAGTCGACCCCGTGATTCGTTCGCGCGGGGGGCGATCGGTTGAAGACGCCCCACACGCGGACACGAAGCGGCAACACCCTAGAAATCAACAAACTGTTTAAGAGACTTACGGTCTCGCCCATGACGAAAACCGCTCTCATACACCCGGTGGACGAGGTCCCGCCCATACGCCAACTGGCCGCCTTCGGCCTGCAACATGTGCTCGCGATGTACGCGGGCGCCGTGGCCGTCCCGCTGATCGTCGGCGGCGCGATGAACCTTCCGCCGGCTGACCTGGCCTATCTGATCACAGCCGATCTTCTGGTGTGCGGAATAGCGACGCTCATCCAGTGCGTGGGCTTCTGGCGCTTCGGTGTTCGTTTGCCGATCATGCAGGGATGTACGTTCGCCGCCGTGTCGCCGATGGTGCTGATCGGTACGACGGGTGGCGGGCTGCCCGCGATCTACGGCTCGGTGATCGTGGCAGGGCTCGCCATCATGCTCCTGGCGCCGCTCTTCGGACGGCTGCTGCGCTTCTTCCCGCCGCTCGTCACGGGCACGGTCATTCTGATCATCGGCGTGTCGCTGTTGCCGGTCGCGGGCAACTGGGCGGCCGGTGGTGCCGGCGCGGAGGACTTCGGCGAGCCGAAGAATCTGGCGCTGGCGGCCTTCGTGCTGGCGGTGGTGCTGGGCGTGCAGCGGTTCGCACCGGTGTTCCTCAGCCGGATCGCGGTGCTGATCGGCATCGCGGTGGGCCTGGTGGTTGCGGTGCCGTTCGGGTTCACGGACTTCGGCGGCGTGGGCGACGCCGACTGGCTGGGCATCAGTACGCCGTTCCACTTCGGGGCGCCTACCTTCGAAGTGTCGGCGATCGTTTCGATGCTGATTGTCGCTTTGGTCTGCATGACCGAGACGACCGGTGACTTCATCGCGGTCGGCGAGATGACCGGGCGGAAGGTCGAGCCGCGCGCGCTCGCCGACGGGCTGCGCGCGGACGGCTTGTCGACCGTGCTCGGCGGAGTGTTCAACACCTTCCCTTACACGGCGTACGCACAGAACGTCGGTCTGGTCGGGATGACCCGGGTGCGCAGCCGCTGGGTGGTGGCCGCGGCGGGCGGCATCCTGGTGCTGCTGGGCCTGCTGCCGAAGCTGGGCGCGGTGGTCGCGGCCATCCCCGCGGCGGTGCTGGGCGGTGCGGGCCTGGTCATGTTCGGCACGGTCGCGGCGAGCGGCCTGCGCACTCTGGCCGAGGTCGACTTCCAGGGCAATCACAATCTGACCGTGGTCGCGGTCTCGGTGGCGATGGGCGTGCTGCCAGTGGGTGTTCCGACGATCTACGACGCGTTCCCCGACTGGTTCCAGACGATCATGCACAGCGGGATCAGCGCCGGCTGCTTGTCCGCGATCGTGCTCAATCTGGTTTTCAATCATCTTCCCGCGAAAGCGGGCTCAGCCCTCGCCGAGCCGGACGGCCCAGCTGTCGGGGGCGCCGACCAGGACGCCCAGCAGCCCCGGGAGAAGGCCGTCTAGACCGTCCTGGTCCTGGGCCATTCGTTTTGGCCGTGCCGCGGTACGTCTGATGGATCACTCCGTTCTCGCGCAGCGCCCGGAACTGCTGCGTGGTCGTGGACTGGGTGAGCGGAAGATCGAAATACGAACAGAAACGCTCGTCGCCGTCGACGGCAGCAAGCGTTCGCACGGTCCGCAGTCGCGGCACGACGGGCAGTGCGTGAAGCATCTCTCCAGCCTGATTCCGTCACCGGCGGGATAGGGCAGCTCACGGGCACTTCGGCGGCGATCGCATCGTGGAGGCGACCGGAGTGCCGTGTCGGCCGCCGTCTCACGTCCGGTGCACCAGCCCTCCGACCTCCGTCCGATAGCCCGCGTACGCGGCCCGCAGGGCCGTTCCCGGCCAGTCCGGGGGCAGCAGCTCGGGCGGCAGGACCGGGTCGGCGAGCAGGTGCCGTACGACGGCCGCGAACGCGGTGAAACGCTCGGCCGGACGACGCACTCGCGCTACGTGGGCGAGCAGGGACCGCGCGGTGCCTGCCCAGCCTTCGAGGGGCCACAGGCTCGCGGCCAGTTCGCTCGCGGGCTGTTCCGGGCGGGCCGCGTAGCGCTGGGCGACCTGGGCGAAATCCGCCGGCAGCGGGCGAAGGAGGTTGGCCGGGCGCAGCCAGATGCCTTCGCGGAGTTCGGCGAGCCTCAGGGCGGTCAGGCGGGCGCGCAGCTCGGCGCGCTCGGCGGGGCCGCGGCCGGTGGCGGTGATGACGGCCATCTCCCAGTCACCGTCCCACGCGCGCGTGCCTGGCTCCGCGGCCTCGTCCTGGCGGCGCTGTCGTTCCAGCAGCCGGTCACTGAGCCCGTACACGGTCCCCGCGCGCCGGAGATCACCGGCTGCGACCATCCGGCTGAGCGCCGCTCGCAGGGTGGACCCGCCGACCCCGAACGGCGCCACCGCGCTCACCAGATCCCGTACGGGCAGCTCGGGCGGATGCACCCCGAGCAGCAGGCTCAGCACGACCGACCGCGCGGACAGCGAGCGCAGCTCGACGCCGGGCTCGGCGGGGCGGACGGGCGGATTCATGGGCGTACCTGCACATGCATGGCCGTACCTTACGCGCGAGCGATGTTGCACTATTGCTGCACTCGTAGGAATAGTGCAACACTCGTGGTATGGCCTCCATATCCGCGCACGACACGTTCCCCTCGGGCGAGCCGCACGTCACCCATGAGGTGATCAATCAACCGTCTCCGCTCGCTCCCTACGACGCGTCCGACGACGTGGCCCTGCTGGAGGGGCTGCGCCGGGAGGGGGCCGGATGGGCGGAGAGGGAGCTTCGGCGGCTGGGGCGGCGGGCCGGTGGGGTGGAGGCTCAGGAGTGGGGTGAGCTGGCGAACCGCCATGAGCCCGTTCTGCACACTCACGATCGTTTCGGCAACCGGATCGACGAGGTGGAGTTCCATCCAAGCTGGCACCAGCTGATGCGGGTGGCGGTGGAGGAGGGGCTCGCGGGTGCGCCCTGGGCGGACAACCGACCCGGCGCGCATGTCGCCCGTACGGCCGGCGGGCTGGTGTGGGGGCACAGTGAGGCCGGACACAGCTGTCCCACGTCGATGACCTATGCGGCCGTCCCGGCGCTACGTCGCCAGCCGGAGCTGGCGAAGGCGTACGAGCCGCAGCTGACCAGCCGGGAGTACGACCCGGGTCTGCGGGTGCCGAGCGAGAAACGCGGGCTGCTCGCGGGGATGGGGATGACGGAGAAGCAGGGCGGCTCCGATGTTCGAACGAACAGCACGATCGCCACGCCGACCGCCGAATCGGGCGTGTACATCCTGCGCGGGCACAAGTGGTTCACGTCGGCGCCGATGTGCGATCTGTTCCTGGTGCTGGCGCAGGCCCCGGACGGCCTGTCGTGCTTCCTGGTGCCGCGTGTGCTGCCGGACGGCACGCGCAATCCGTTCCGTATCCAGCGGCTGAAGGACAAGCTCGGCAACCGGTCGAACGCTTCGTCCGAGCCCGAGTTCGACGGCACGATCGCCTGGCTGGTCGGACCGGAGGGCCAGGGCGTCAAAACGATCATCGAAATGGTCAATTGCACACGTCTGGACTGTGTGATGGCTTCCGCGACCCTGATGCGCAAGACGCTGGTCGAGGCAGGCCATCATGTCCGTCACCGCAGTGCCTTCGGCGCGCTGCTGGTGGATCAGCCCTTGATGCGCAATGTCCTGGCCGATCTCGCCCTGGAGGCGGAGGCCGCGACGACGCTCACGCTGCGGTTGGCGGGTGCAGCCGACCGCGCGGTGCGTGGCGACGAGTCTGAGCGCGGCTTCCGGCGGATCGCCACGGCCGTCGGCAAGTACTGGGTGACCAAGCGCGGCCCGGCGTTCACCGCGGAGGCCCTGGAGTGCCTCGGCGGCAACGGCTACGTCGAGGAATCGGGCATGCCTCGGCACTACCGTGAGGCGCCCCTCCTGTCGATCTGGGAAGGCTCGGGCAACGTCAACGCACTTGATGTGCTGCGTGCACTGGGCCGCGAGCCCGGCACCGCAGACGCCCTGTTCGCCGAGTTGGCTCTCGCGCGCGGCGCGGACGCCCGTCTGGACGCCGCGATGGTCAGCCTCAAGGAGCTTCTCGCCACCGCCACGCCGACGAGTGCGCGCCGTCTGGTCGAGCGGATGGCCCTGACGCTCCAGGCGTCGCTCCTCGTCCGCCATGCCCCGCCTGCCGTCGCCGACGCCTTCTGCGCAACCCGGCTGGGCGGCGACTGGGGGCACTCCTTCGGCACGCTCCCGGACACCGCGGACATCGACGCGATCCTGGCGCGGGCGCTGCCGGAAGGCGAGTGAGGCGGGTAGAGCGGGGGCAGGGCTGATCAGCCGCAGGGGGCGGGGTCAGTGCTCGGAACGCGGCGCGGCGTCCCGTGCCATCGGGACTCCGGGGCCCAGCTCGCCAGCACCTTGAAGCTCTCCTCGAACGGGCTGCCGGGCTCGGGGGTGTGGACCGTGAGCAAGGGCGCGGCGCTCGGCCGTACGTTCGCGGGCGTCCCCGCGCACGCGCGCGCCCTGCGACCTCGCGCTCCCGCGCGCGTACGTGTCCCAGATCCCATATCCTCCCGGCCGGATTCCGGTTCGTTGTCAGTGCCGTGGTGCAGACTCCAGAGCGGAAGGGCAGTGTGACCGCTGCGCCCGGGGGAGGACGGGATGTTCACGGGGATCGACGACATCGACTGGGCATCGCTCAGGCATGCCTACGGCACCGCGCGGGACGTGCCGGGACTGCTGCGGGGGCTCGCCTCGGAGGATCCCGCCGAGCGGGAGACCGCGCTCGACGGGATGTACGGCGCGGTGCACCACCAAGGCAGCGTGTACGACTCGACGCTCGCGTGCGTTCCGTTTCTGCTCACCCTGGCCGCGCGCGAGAAGGGTCAGGACCGGGCCGGGATCATCGAGTTGCTGGTGAGCATCGGGGGCGGGACGGACGACTCCGGTGACACCGACGACGCGGGCGGCGCCGCAGCGGTGTCCGGCCTGGCCGAAGAGCTGCACGCGCGGGCTCATGGCGCGGTGCGCGCCGGTGCGCCGATTTTCGCGCGACTCGCCGGGGACGCCGACGCTGGAGTGCGCCGGGTGGCGCCCCGCGCGGTGGTCGGATTCCTAGACGAACCGGCGCGCGTACTGGCCCTGTTGCGGGATCGCATCGAGCGGGAGCGCGAGGATCAGGTCCTGATCGCGCTGGCCGAGGGCCTGGGGGCGTTCGCCCGCCGGTATCCCGCGTACTCCGGCCCGGCGCTGGACATCCTGGCCGTGCAGAGCGCGCCACCGAACGGGCCCGCGCTGCGGTTGGCCGCGCTCGGTCAGCTCGCCGCGCGAGCGCCCGAGCGCCTTCCGGAGAACTTGGTCGCCACGGCCGTAGGGCTGCTCCGGGAGCGGTCGACGAGACAGCGGCCGAGTGAGCCGTGTCATGCCGCCACGGACACGTTGGCCCGGCATTTCCGGCGGCTGCGGCCGTCGGACGAAGAGGGCTCGCAGTTGCTGCGGACGCTCCATTCGGCACTCGGCGACCGTGTGCCGGAGCGGATCGCGCTCCTGAACGGGCAGTTGATGAGTCCAGGCACCTCGGACCGGTGCAACGCGGTGTGGATGTCAGCGGGACTGTTCCGCGCATGGCGGGGCGACTACGCCGGACCTGTGACGCTCATAGGGGAGCAACTGGGTGCGGAGGAAGGCGGCCTGCGGGACGCGGCGGTGTCCGTCCTGGGTGATCTCCACGAGTTGGCCGCGCCCGCCGGGGACGCACTGCACGAGTTGGCGACGGCCCGCCCGGACCTGTGGGTGCGGCGCTGGGAGCGTGGGGCGCCCACCCTGGGGGGTCTGCTCAAGGCGCTCGCCAGGAGCGGCGACCCGCGCGCGGTGCCGCTCCTCGCCGAAGTGCTCGCCGGGGCGGCCGTCCCGGACGACCTGGGCGTCGCGGTCGTCCCTCTCGGCCGGCAGGCGGCACCGCTCGCGCCCGCGCTGTTGCGCGAACTCGCCGCCGTCGCCCCGGACTCCCCCACCGCCGTCAGCCGCGCGCTACCGCTGCTGAGGGCCCTCACCGAACTGCACGAGGAAAGTGTCGTACCGGAGGCGCTGCGACTGCTGCGGAGCCGCCCGGAGGAGGAACCGAGCGGACTGGTCACGCTGGCGGCGCTCCGCGCCCTGAGGGCGTTCGGGGCAACCGCGCGGGACGCGGTTCCCGTGCTGCGCGGTTTGCTCGGCGGCGGGTCCGGCATCGCCGCCGCAGGCGCCCTGTGGTCGATCGAGGGCGACGCCACTGCCGTACTCCCGGTGCTACGGCGGGAGTTGGCGAGCAGGGATCCGTACCGGCGCACGGCGGCAGCGGAGGAAATGGCCGGGCTGGGGCCGACGGCCCGTCCCGCGCTGCGCAGGCTGCGGCGAATGGCGGGGTCCGGCTCGGTCTGGGAGCGTACGGCGGCGGCATACGCGCTCTGGCGCATCGACGCGGATCCGGAGCCGGTCCTTCCCGCACTGCGTTCGGCCTGGGTGGAAAGCCCGTATCCGCGCGTCAGGATCGCCGAGGGCCTGCGCGAGATGGGGTCGGCCGCCGCACCATTGCGCGACCTCATCGAGGCGGAACTCGGTTCGGGTCGGCGGCATTTGGCTCGGGAAGGGGGCCACGGCAGCGATGACATACCCAAGGACGAGCAGTTGCTGAGACTCTGCCGTGAGGTGGTGCGGGGCGCGCAAGGGGACGTCTAGGGCGCGTGTCATCCCGTCTGCCGCCCCCGGGGTGCGTCGAAGGGCCCAGGCCAGCCCCCACTGGTCCAGGCGCCGCCGCTCCAGGCGTCCGCGGAGCATGCTGCTGGCGGAGAGTGACAGGACGGCCGCGGTCACCCCGGCCATGCCGCTGGCCAGGAAGCCGCGGACGCGGGCCTGAGTGGTGGTGGCGGGTTCGGTGACCACGCGGCCCGCGCGGTCGGTCCAGACGGTGATCTCGCCGCCCGCGCGGCTGCCCGCCGCGACGCGGGCCTGCCCGGTGCGGGCGGGGCCGCCGGCGCCGTCCACGGACGAGGGCCCACACCTGTTCGCCGCTTGCCAGGGAGGGTGTGCCGGGCGCGCGCCTGGTCAGCAGAGCGGTGATCAGGCGCCGCTCCACGCGCTCACGGGCCAGCGAGTTCTCGACGGAGTGGGCGGTGACCAGTCCGGCGAACCCGGAGACCAGGGCGGCAAGCGCCCACCCGGCGAGCAGAACCCATGCCTCCACAGCGTCCGTGCGCCGCCTGAGCGGATTGCGCCGCCAGCGCCACAGCCGCATCTTCCGACCCGGGATCGCCATCGACGGCCTCCTCCTCGCCCTCTCCGCGCGCCGGCATCCGTCCTCGACCGCATAGCCGCCCTCGGACGGGAGGCTTCGTCCCCTCAGCGCGCGGGCTTCCGCGACCCTCCACCCATACGCACGTCGGCGCCGGGATACTCGGGGCGTCGGCCAGGTTGTGGCGTGATCCAAGCGGTCGGCGCAGGCCCGGCGGCCCCGGTCCGGAGCGTGGCGTCCGCCCGCCCCGCTACCCGACGCAATGGCTCTGACCTGCGCGGATGTCGTTCCCGAGGGAGATTGTCAGTGCGGGGGTGCAGACTGGCCGGTGTCTGGGACAACGACGTCGCGGAGGTGGCCGGCATGACCGAAGTACTGCTCGCCGTGGGGACACGCAAAGGCCTGTTCATCGGGCGTCGGCGCGGTGGCTCCTGGGAGTTCGACGAGAGTCCGTATTTCAACGCGCAGGCCGTGTACTCGGTCGCCATCGACACGCGGAGCGAGACGCCGCGGCTGCTGGCCGGCGGGGACAGCTCGCACTGGGGGCCATCGGTGTTCCACTCCGACGACCTGGGCCGGACCTGGACCGAACCGGCCCGCCCGCCGGTGAAGTTCCCCAAGGACACGGACGCCTCGCTGGAGCGGGTGTGGCAGTTGCACCCCGCGGCGGCCGAGGCGGACGTGGTGTACGCGGGCACGGAACCGGCGGCGCTGTACCGCTCGGAGGACCGCGGTGAGACGTTCGACCTGGTCCGTCCGCTGTGGGAGCACCCCACGCGCGCGAAGTGGGTGCCGGGCGGCGGTGGCGAGGGGCTGCACACGGTGATCACCGACGCGCGTGATCCGCGATCCGTGACGGTCGCCGTGTCCACGGCGGGGGTGTTCCGCACCACGGACGGCGGCGTGAGCTGGGCGCCCGCCAACTCCGGTGTCTCGGCGGTGTTCCTGCCCGATCCGAACCCGGAGTTCGGCCAGTGTGTGCACAAGATCGCGAAGGATTCCGCGAACCCCGACCGGATGTATCTCCAGAACCACTGGGGCGTCTACCGCACGGACGACGCGGGCGCCCGCTGGACCGACATCGGCGAGGGCCTGCCGTCCACCTTCGGCTTCGCCGCCGCCACGCATCCGCGCCGCGGCGGCACGGCGTACGTCTTTCCCATCACCGCGGACGCTGACCGGGTGCCCGCCGACCGGCGCTGCCGGGTGTTCCGCACGCCGGACGCCGGGCGGAGCTGGGAGCCCCTGACGGCGGGGCTGCCGCAGGAGGACCACTACGGCACGGTCCTGCGCGACGCGCTGTGCACGGACGACGCCGACCCCGCGGGCGTGTATTTCGGCAACCGCAACGGAGAGGTGTTCGCGTCGGCTGACGACGGCGACAGCTGGCGGCAGTTGGCGTCCCATCTGCCGGACGTGCTGTGCGTGCGGGCGGCGGTCATGGCGTGATCGCAGGGCCGGTGGGAGGCGGGGGCAGGCGAGAGGTGTGAGGTGCGGGCAGGTGAGGAGGGTGGCGGGCCGGTCTTGGCCATCGGTTGATCACCGCGCGGTGTACGGCAGTAGGGTGACTCCGTGGCACCACGACCCTTGCATGAAATCGTCGAAGCAGGCTGGGCGAAGGCCCTGGAACCCGTCGCCGGGCGGATCGCCCAGATGGGCGACTTCCTCCGCGCGGAGGTCGCCGCCGGGCGCACATACCTTCCGGCCGGGCCCAACGTCCTGCGCGCCTTCCAGCAGCCCTTCGACGACGTACGCGTGCTGATCGTCGGGCAGGACCCCTATCCCACGCCGGGACACGCGGTGGGTCTGTCCTTCTCGGTGGCACCGGACGTACGACCGCTGCCCGGCAGCCTGATCAACATCTTCCGCGAGCTGCACGCCGATCTGGGGCTGCCGCAGCCGTCCAACGGCGATCTGACGCCCTGGACCCAGCAGGGCGTGCTGCTGCTCAACAGAGCGCTGACCACCGCCCCGCGCAAGCCGGGCGCCCATCGCAGCCAGGGCTGGGAGGAGGTCACCGAGCAGGCGATCCGCGCGCTCGCCGCGCGGGGCAAGCCGCTGGTGTCGGTCCTGTGGGGCCGGGACGCGCGCAATCTGCGTCCGCTGCTCGGCCAGCTGCCCGCCGTGGAGTCGGCGCATCCGTCGCCGATGTCCGCCGACCGCGGGTTCTTCGGCTCGCGTCCGTTCAGCCGCGTCAACGACATGCTGATCTCCCAGGGCGGCCAGCCGGTCGACTGGCGCCTGCCGTGACCACCGGCGAGGACTGCCCGGCCCACGCCGCGGGCATCCTCGCCGTCGACTCGGGCGGCTCGGGCCTGCGTATGGCCGTCGGTACGGCGGCGAGGGGCGCCCTCGCCCAGCGGGCCTCCGCCGAGCCCGTCCGCACCGGCCCACGCGGCATCGACCCGGATCATCTGCTGGGCCAACTGGTGCCGATGGTCCGCTCACTCGCCGAGGAGACAGGGCTCAGTGCCCTGCGTACGGCCGCTGTCGGCGCCGCCGGCCTCGGCACGCTCGGTGACGCGCTGCGCGCCGAGCTGCCCGCCGCCCTGCACCGGGAGTTCGCAACGGAGACGGTCGCGCTGGCCGCCGACGCCGTCATCGCGTACGCCGGTGCGCTCGGGGCACAGCCGGGTGCGGTGGTGGCGGGCGGAACCGGTCTGATCGCCCTCGGCACGGATCTGTCGACGTGGCGGCGGGCGGACGGCTGGGGTCATCTGCTGGGCGACTGCGGCGGCGGGGCGTGGATCGGGCAGGCGGGGCTTGAAGCGGCACTGCGCGCGTACGACGGTCGCGCGGGCGGCTCGGTACCGCTGATGAACCGCGCGGAGGACGAGTTCGGGCCGCTGTCCGAGCTGCCCGGGCAGTTGTATCCGCGCCCGGACCGGCCCGCCGTACTGGCGTCGTTCGCGCCCCATGTCGCCGCCTGCGCGGACGAGGACCCGGTCGCGGCGGCCGTCCTGCGGGCCGCGGCGCGGCACATCGCCGACTCCGCGGCAGCCGTCTGCCCCGCCTCGGACGACGTCCGGGTGGCGCTCACCGGGGGCCTGTTCAAGATGGGGCCGCCGCTCCTCGGGCCGCTGGAGACCGAGTTGGCACAGCAGTTGCCGCACGCGCCGCTGGTGCCCGCCCGGGGCGATCCGCTGCACGGTGCCGTTACCCTCGCCGCCGGCCTGGCCATCGGCGCTCTTACCTTCCCGTACGACAAGAACATGCTGTCGGTCACGCGCACGTCCGGACGAGCCGACGACGCCCAGTTCTGATCCGTACGTAACTCATCAGACAAAACCGGACGGATACCGCTCACCTGCACCCTCCCCGAACAGGGGAGCCCAGGAAACCAGTAACATGCGGCGCCATGAGCTCCTCCTCAACTGGGCCCGCGTCCGGGCTCCCCGTACGAATGCCGCGCCCGCGCCAGCCGGGACGGCACCGCCGCCCCGAGCCGCTCGCGGCTCCCGAGGGCGCGCCCGCCCTCGTCCTCGCGGTCCCCGGAACACCGGGCTCCGCAACGCGCGGCATCGCCGAGGAGATCGTCAGTATCGCCCGGTCCGAACTGCCCGGCCTGGACGCCCGGATCGGATACCTGGACGGCGACGACACGGAGTTCGCGTCGCTGAAGGCCGTGCTGGCGCACGCCGCCGAGGAGCGCACCGCCCGCTACGAGCAAGCGGTGGCCGCTGGCCTGGAGGTCAAGGAGCCCGAAGGTCCGGTCGCGGTTGTCGTACCGCTGCTTGCCGGTCCGGACAACGCGCTGCTGCGCCGGGTCCGCCAGGCCGTGATGGACAGCAAGGTCGCCGCGGACCTGACCGATGTACTGGGCCCGCACCCGCTGCTCGCCGAGGCGCTGCACGTACGGCTGTCGGAGGCCGGGCTGGCCCGTGCTGACCGTGCCCGGCTCTTCACCGTGGCGACCGCCGCGGACGGCATCATCCTGGCGTCCGTGGGCGGCGAGGAGGCCGTGCAGGCCGCCGGGATCACGGGCATGCTGCTGGCCGCGCGGCTGGCCGTGCCGGTGATGGCCGCCGCCCTCGACGAGGAGGGCTCGATCGCGGCGATCGCGGAGCAGTTGCTCTCCTCGGGCTCGCAGCAACTGGCGCTGGCACCGTATCTGATCGGGCCGGAGATCGACCCCGAACTCGTCCGGGCCGCCGCGGAGGAGGCGGGCTGTGCCGCTGCCGAGGCGCTCGGCCCGTACCCGGCGATCGGCAAGCTGGCGCTCGCCAAGTACATGATGGCGCTGGGCATCGCGCCGCAGCAGGCACAGGGCGCGCCGGTACGATGAGCGCGGCGCGCTGACGGCGTGTCGCCGTGTCGCCGTGTCGCCTACGGCTGTACACCCATGATCGTCGGGGCCCCCTCCCCTTGCGGGGGCGGGCCCTTCGGTGTGCGCGGGGGTGCGATGGTGATAGTGCGGCGTGCCGGTGGGTGTTTGGGGGCTGGGTGGGCGCTCGGGCGTGTCGGTGCTGCACGGGGACGTGCCAGCTGGTGTGCCGGGCGTGTCGGTACGGGTGGACAGTCGCCTGGCGGTCGCAGGGGGGCAGGTCGGCGATCGCTGGGGCAGGGGGCGCCGTCCACGGCGTTGAGCGCGGTCGGCACTCCCCTGCCTGCGGGCCTATTCGAAGATCACGCAGGACGCTGCCGGGACCCTGATGGATCCGGCGCGGCTCGGCAGACCGGTGGCTGGGTCCAGGGCGAACCAGGTGACGTCGCCTGAGCGTTCGTTGGCCACGTACAGGTAGCCGCCTGACGCGGTGATCGCGCGTGGCCAGTGGCCGCCGCACGGGACCGTCCCGACCAGCCGGAGTGCGTCGCCGTCGACTGCGAGGACGGACAGTACGTCCTCGCCGCGCGTGGCGGCCCACACGAACCGCCCGTCGGGCGAGGCGACAATTCCTGACGGGTAGGCATCACCGTCCGGGGAGCCGGGCAGCAGCCGCACCTCGGACAGCGGCTTGAGCAGGCCGTCGGTTGCGTCCCAACGGCAGACGGTGATCGTGGGCGTCAGTTCGTTCACGATGTAGGCGTACGTGCCGTCCGGGTTGAAGGCGAGGTGGCGCGGGCCCGAACCCGGGCGGAGCGCGATCTCGCGGTGCAGGACGAGACGGCCCCCGGTGAGGGTGCACACGCGTACGGAGTCCGTGCCGAGGTCGACGCTCACGGCCCATCGGCCACTGGGGTCGGGCTGCACCTGGTGGGCGTGCGGGCCTTGCTGGCGGGGGGTGTGCGGGCCCGCGCCGGAGTGCGTGAACACATCGGAGGCTGCCGATGCGAGGGTGCCGTCCGGGCGCAGCGGGACCGCGCTGACGCTGCCGGAGCCGTAGTTGGCGGTCAGGACGTGGCCCGCGTGCACGGTGAGGTGGGTGGGGCCGTTGCCGCCGACGGGCACCGGCTGGCCCGCGGGCTCGGGGCTGTCCCCGTCGACGCGGAACGCGGCCACCGCGCCCTCCGCGGTCTCGCTGACCGCGTAGAGCATGCCGCCCGAGGGCGAGAGCGCGAGATACGAGGGGTCGGGGACGCCGTCCAGGCCGCTGAGCACGGTGAGCGCGCCGTCTCGCGGATCCACGGACGCCGTCACCACGCCGGGCCCGCCGGCCGCCGTGAACGACCCGATGAACGCCCGTTGCCCTCTGCCGCCGTGTGTCACCGCTGTCCCCTCTCGGTGGCTGTGCCGTCCGGGGTGACGGTAGCAGTCGATCTAAGGCGGTCTAGACCAAGGGTGGGTCGTCTCTGAATGTTCGTTCGCTCTGAACGTTCACTCTTAACAATCGCTTTCGGCGATCGCTTTGAACGCTTCGGCTGAGCATACGTTCCGATCGTTCGATCAGGCACCGACCAGAGGCGAACCGGAAGGCGCGCGCAGGGGCATGGCGAGTTCGGTGAGTGCGCGTTCCAGGCCGTGCAGATGGATGAGAGCGGGGGCATCCGTGAGCGGCTCGGGCGGCGAGGTGCGCAGTTCGCCCTGCCGCCCGGTCAGCGCCTCCACGGCGGTTTCCACGCGCCAGCAGGCGGCTGCAAGGCGGGCGTCGTGGGAAGCCTGCGGGTCTGCGGCGACGGCGACGAGGCCGCGGATCTCGCGCGCGCACTCGTCGAGCAGGTCAAGAACTCGCAGGGCCCTGCGCTTGCGGCCACGTATGGGGTTCAGCGGGTGTACGAGCGGGGCGAGGGCGAGCCGTACCCGGCCCAGGGACTCCTCCAGCTCGGCGACGCGTGGTGCCGGGTCGGCGTCCGGGTCTCCGGCGAGCCGTGCGGCGGCCTGCGCGGTGCAGGTGCGCACATCGCGAAGCGCACGCTGGATCCAGGCATCCGTGACGGCGTGTGTGGTCACCGGCAGAACGAACAGCACCGCGAGAACGGCGCCCAGCGCGCCCACGCCCGTCTCGGCGAGCCGCAGCGCCAGGAGGGCGGGATCGAGGACGCCCAGCAGCCCGTAGAGCAAGGAGGCCAGCAGTGTCACGCAGAGCATCATCCAGGTGTACGACACCGCGGCCGTGTAGAAGATCCCGAAGACACACGCGGCGAGCAGAACAGCCACCGGTACCGCCGCAGTGTGCAGTGGAAGAACGATCAGCAGGCCGAGTCCGATACCGAGGACCGTGCCCAGGACACGCCGGAAGCCGCGCACGAGCGTCTCGCCGCGCGAGGTGGTGTTCACGAAGACCCACCAGGTGGCGCCGACCGCCCAGTACCAGCGCTCCCCCGACACCAGGTGTCCCATGACCAGCGCGAAGCCCGCGCCGGCTGTGGCCTGGACAGCCTGGCGGGTGGTGATCCGGCCGAGCCCGGTGCCGTCGAGCAGAGCGGGTGCGGAGGTCGGCGGCATGCGGCGTTCGTAGCGCCACAGGCCGAAACGTACGGCCGCCGCAACCAGCACGGACAGCGCCATGGCGGCGTACAGCTCGGGCAGCTGGACGGGGGTGGCGTGCAGGAACTGGGCGACGAAGTAGGTCATGAAGGCGAAGACGCCGAGGCTGTGCCCGCGCGGGCCCCAGCGGCGTGCGTAGACGCCTGCGCCGACCACTGCGAGGAAGACGAGGTCGCGCGCCACGGGCTGGTCGTGCAGTCCTGCCGCGACGGCGAGGACCGGCAGTCCTACGGCCGGAAGCAGCGCGCTCGTGATCGTTTGCTCACGCATGGTGGGATCGGTGACGGTGAAGAGGGCGAGCAGTGCGGCGAGACCGCCGGTCAGAGCACCGATGAGTGAGTGTCCGGCAAGGCCGCAGGCGAGGACGGCCAGGCCGACGCCGAGCACTGCTCGCGCCGCGAAACGCATTCGCACCCGGCCCGGGTCGGGAGCGACGAACACTCTCTTCAGCACTGCTCTACGCCTCCTTGGCCTGCTTGATCGAACGAACACGGATAACGAACGACAACGAACACGGACAACGCCTCCGCACGTCCCGTGCGAGCAATCACGCATGACAAAGGCGCCACGGGGGTCCGCAGCGCCATCGACAGCACCATGAGAGCATCATGTGCGCCTCTGGCTCAAATGGTGCTTCTCTGGCTGAGCCATTGGCCCAGGAGATGGAGTTGGCGCCCGTCCAGGGGAGGGCCAACGGACCACGAACGGTGGCTCGACGCGGGGACCGGCTTGGGGCGTGATCGCTTCGCTCGCCGACGATCACCGAAAATCACGAGGGAGGGCCGGTGCCATGGCCGTGGACGAGTTGGACACCCGCATTCTGCGGCTGCTGCTGGAGCAGCCGCGCACGAGTGTGCGTGAGTACGCCAGGATCCTGGGGATCGCCCGCGGCACGCTTCAGGCGCGGCTCGATCGGCTGGAACGGGAGGGAGTGATCACCGGCGTCAGCCCGAGCCTCTCTCCGGCCGCTCTCGGTCATCCGGTGCTTGCCTTTGTGCACATCGAGGTCACCCAGGGGCACCTGGACGAAGTGGGGGACGGAGTGGCGTCCGTCCCCGAGATCGTCGAGGCGTATTCGATCACCGGCGGCGGCGATCTGCTCACTCGGGTCGTGGCACGCGACAACGCGCATCTGGAGGATGTCATCCAGAAGCTGATCAGTTTGCCTGGGGTCGTCCGTACTCGCACCGAGGTGGCGCTGCGGGAGAGAGTGCCGCAGAGGTTGCTGCCGCTGGTCGAATCGATCGGTCGCTCGGTGAGCAAGTGATCAGAGACTGAGACCGTCGTGAGTGGGAGAGTCACCCACGCAACGACACCTGGAGCCCGACGCTGGTTTCCCCCTTGGCATGCTGGAACGCATGAGTAACCCTGGCACCTTCTCGGTCATCTTCGACCTCGACGGAACGCTCGTGGACAGCGAGCCGAACTACTACGAAGCCGGCCGGCGGGTGCTCGCCGATCACGGCGTGCCCGACTTCTCCTGGGGCGAACACGAGGAGTACGTAGGTATCAGCACGTTGGAGACGGTCACCGACTGGAAGCGGCGGTACCGCCTGGCGGCCTCCGTGGACGAGCTGCTCGCCGACAAGAACCGTGTGTACCTCGAAATCGCCCGGACCTCCACGCGCGCGTACCCGGAGATGCGTGCGTTCGTCGAGTTGCTGGCGTCGGACGGCGTGCCTATGGCGGTGGCCTCCGGCTCCTCGATCGAGGCGATCAAGGCGGTACTGGCAGGCACCGGCCTGGACGCCCATCTGCACACCGTGGTCTCGGCCGAAGAGGTCGACCGCGGCAAGCCCGCGCCCGATGTCTTCCTGGAGGCCGCCCGCAGGCTGAGCGTGAGCCCGGGTGATTGTGTGGTGCTGGAGGACGCTGCTCCTGGTGCGGCAGCCGCCCATGCCGCAGGGATGCGGTGCATCGCGATCCCGTACGTCGCCGCTCAGGCGGACGCGCCGGAGTTCGCGACAGCCGGGTTGCTGCTGCGGGGCGGGCAAGCGGAGTTCACCGCGCGGATCGCCTATGACTGGCTTGAACGATCGTTTCCGGCCGTCTGAGCCGTTGAGTACCGGCTGCCTCGGGCTCCGCGAACTTCGGGTCCGCGCTCTTGGCGACGCCGACCGGTGCCGCTAAGAGCGGCGGCGGGGGCGGCTGTGCTTGGATCCGGTGCTCGAACCGCCACGCGTCCGCGTGTTCGTCGGTTTCTTGGCACCTGTGGTCTTCTTGCCCGCGCCCGTCCTGCGCCGTCCTGCTCCGCTGCCCTCGCCAGGCTTCTCCCCCGGCGGGGATTCGGGTTTGGCCCTGCCGCGAGTGCTGTTGACCGTTCGGCCACGCACGATGCCGATGAAGTCCTCGACCAGTTCGGTTGTGGCGTTCTCTGGCCAGGAGAGTGCGACGCCGGACTGGGGGGCGTCCACGAGCGGGCGGTAGGTGAGGTCCTTGCGGTGGTACAGACGAGCGAGCGACTGCGGAACGATCAGCAGGCCGACGCCGGCCGCCACCAGTTCGATGGCGTCCTCCGTGGTTGCGGGCCGTTCGATCGCGGGCCTACCGGGTGGCTCGGGCCAGTCGAGCACGTCATCGAGGGGATGGAAGACCACATCGTCGACAAGATCGGCGATCGTGACCTCGTCGGCCGCGGTGATCACGTGATCCTTGGGAACCACGACGACCGTCGTCTCGGTGTAGAGCGGGATGGCGCTGAAGATCGTTCGATCAACGGGCAGCCGAACGATCCCGGCGTCCGCTCGTCCCTCGCGCAGCACCTCGAAGGCCTCCGCGGCCGGCATCGCGAGGAGGGTGAGGGGCGTATCGGGCAGGCGCTCGTTCCAGATCCGCACCCACTTGCCGGGGGTCGTCCCGGGGACGTACGCGAGCCGGAACGCGGGGGGTGCTTCGGAGCCTGTCACCTCGCCAGGCTACCGGCCGCGGCCGGTAGCCTCGTTTCCGGCGGATAGTCTGGACAGCATGAAGTCGCACCAGAGCGCCCAGATGATGAAGCCCGCGACCGCGGCGAAGAAGTTGGGCGTGTATCTCCCGGCCACCCCCACTGCCTTCCAGGAGGGTGAAGTCTCGCGCGCCGAACTGAGCCGGCTCCAGGCAGATCCGCCCGAGTGGCTGCGCGAGCTGCGCCAGAACGGCCCGCACCCTCGTCCCGTGGTCGCGGCCAGGCTCGGTGTCTCCATCGCCGGTCTCGCGCGTGGCGGCGTGACCGAACCGCTCACAAGTGAGCAGATCGAAGCGCTGCGGCAGGAGTCTCCCGATTGGCTGGAGAAGGAGCGGGCCACGCAGGCGGAGGTACGCCAGGAGGCGGCGCGGCTGAAGCAGCGGGACGCCGAGAAGGCTGCGGAGGCCGACTCGCGCGACTGACGGCCGGCGAGGTCTGTGCGGTGCGTACCCCGCATCCCGATTCGGAAGGGTCTTGGCCTGCGCTCGGCGAGATGATCGACGGTGGCGGTCGGACGGTCGTCTTCGCCGAGCGGTTCGACGGGCCCGCCCTGTAGTACCAGAGGGTTCAGGGCCACTGCCATGAGGCGATCGGTTGCGCTGCCCTATGCCACTGTGTCCACCCGAAACGGTTCCTTGAACTGTGTTCGGTACAGCTCCGCGTACCGCCCTTCCGCTGCGATCAATTGATCATGCGTTCCACGCTCCACGATCTGGCCGTCCTCGACGACGAGGATGAGATCCGCGGCCCGCACGGTGGACAGACGGTGGGCGATCACCACGGCGGTGCGTCCCTCCAGCGCCTCGGTGAGCGCCTCCTGGACGGCCGCCTCCGAGGTGTTGTCCAGGTGAGCGGTGGCCTCGTCGAGGATGACCACGCGCTGGCGGGCCAGCAGCAGGCGTGCGATGGTCATGCGCTGGCGTTCGCCGCCCGAGAGACGGTAGCCGCGCTCCCCCACGACCGTGTCGAGTTCGTCGGGAAGCGAGCGGACGAGGGGGTCGAGGCGGGCGCGGCGCAGTACGTCCCACAATTCATCGTCGGTGGCGTCCGGCCTGGCGAGCAGCAGGTTGGCACGGACCGTGTCGTGGAAGAGATGACCGTCCTGGGTGACCATGCCGAGCGTTTCGCGCAGCGAGCGGGCGCTCAGGTCGCGCACGTCGACCCCACCGATACGGACGGCGCCGTCGTCGGTGTCGTACAAGCGGGGCAGCAGGGCGGCGATGGTCGACTTCCCGGCGCCGGAGGAGCCGACGAGGGCGACGGTCCGCCCGGCTTCCACGCGGAAGGAGATGCCGTGCAGCACCTCGGCGCCGCTGCGCGTGTCCAGGGAGGCCACCTCCTCCAAGGAGGCGAGGGAGACCTTGTCGGCGGACGGGTAGGCGAAGCGCACATTGTCGAACTCGACGGACACCGGTCCGTCCGGCACCGCGCGGGCCCCGGGTGTTTCTTCGATCAACGGTTTGAGATCGATTACCTCGAAGACGCGCTCGAAGCTCACCAGAGCGCTCATGATCTCGACGCGCGCTCCGGCGAGGGAGGTCAGTGGGGCGTACAGGCGCGTCAGGAGGAGGGCGAGGGCGACCACGGCGCCGGGTTCCAGAGTGCCGCGCAGGGCGAACCAGCCGCCCAGGCCGTAGACGAGGGCGAGCGCGAGGGCCGAGACCAGGGTCAGTGCGGTGATGAACGCGGACTGCGCCATGGCGGTGCGCACGCCGATGTCCCGCACCCGCCGGGCCCGGACGGCGAACTCGCTCGACTCTTCCTCAGGCCGTCCGAACAGCTTGATCAAGGTGGCACCTGGCGCGGAGAAACGTTCGGTCATGCGCGTGCCCATGGCTGCGTTGAGGTCGGCCGCCTCGCGCTGGAGGCGGGCCATGCGGCGGCCCATCCACCGGGCGGGCACCACGAACACCGGGAGCAGCACCAGCGCGAGCAGGGTGATCTGCCATGACAGGGTGAGCATCACGGCCAGCGTGAGCAGAACGGTCACGATGTTGCTCACCACGCCGGAGAGGGTGTTGCTGAAGGCTCGTTGGGCGCCGATCACATCATTGTTGAGCCGACTGACGAGCGCGCCGGTGCGGGTGCGGGTGAAGAACGCCACAGGCATGCGCTGCACGTGGTCGAAGACGGTGGTGCGCAGGTCGAGGATGAGCCCTTCGCCGAGAGTCGCCGAGAGCCAGCGGCTCACCAGCCCAAGTGCTGCCTCGGCGAGCGCGATCAGAGCGATCAACACGGCGAGGCGTACGACCGTGCCGGCCTCGCCGCCCGACACGATCGCGTCGACAACTTGCCCGGCGAGGACCGGGGTGGCCACGGCGAGGAGCGCGGTCACCACACCGAGCAGGACGAATTGGGTGATCCGGCGGCGGTGCGGGCGGGCGAAGACGGTGATTCTGCGCAGTGTCGCGCGGGCCAGGGGCCGGCGTCCCTGCCGGGCATTCATGACGTTCTGCAACTGGGACCAGGCGGTGATTTCCATGCTCATGCCGAGGACAGTAGGACCCCAAGCAATATTGAGGTCAAGCGGCTCGGCTGGAGACCGACGGCCATCGGGTGGAAGGTGCGAGAGCGATCACCAGCATGTTCATTTGGCTGTTGGAGTGTTCGTTCAGCCGGGCTTCGGTTGGACCCTAGGTATGTGGTGATTACTCCTGTGCGCTCGACGCTCGGACGTTCAACTCCGGCAGGATGGCAAGGCGGTGGGTCGGGCGCTCCGGATCGATCAGTCGCCGCACGATCAGATCCACGGCCGCCGCGCCGACCGCGCGTTTCGGTGGGGCTACCGCGGTGAGCGGGATGTCGGCGAGTGCGGCCACCTCGTCGTCGTAGGCCACGATCGCCACCGCGCCCGGGATGTCCACTCCGCGCGCCCGGAGTCGCTGGAGGACGACGATCGCATCGTGGTCGTTGTGCACGATCACGGCCTCCAGCAGGTCCTTCGCAGCCTTGTCCGCGAATTCCGTGAGCCTGCGCTCGCGTTCGGCGGGGTCGGTACTGGGTGAGGGCAGCCGGAACACCGAGGATTCACTCGCGGTCATTCCGACGGCGGCGAGTCCGCCGCGATAGCCCTCCAGGATGAGATCACTGTGCGGGCTGTCCTCGCGGAGGATCAGGGAGATCAGTTCACGGTCGCGGTCGACGAGATGCCGTACGGCGATCCGCGCACCGTAGGCATGATCGGTCACCACGCGCTCCGCGCCCCAGGCGTCGTCGTCGGGGTGACGTTCGATCAGCACACAGGGGACGTCGAGTTCGGCCGGCCAGCTCTGCGCGCCGACCGGGCCGCACGGAGTGATCAGCAACCCGTGGATGCCGTCCTCCAGCATGCGGCGAGCCTGGGCGCGCTCTTCCTCCGGGTCGTACTGCGAGATGCCGAGCACGAGACGGATCCCGCGCTCTGCGGCGGCCTCGCGGGCGCCCTTGATGACCTCGGGGAAGTAGTAGTCGGCGGCCGGGACGATCAGGCCGAGAACGAGTTCACGGCCGCCGGTGCCACTGACCACGGTCGGGCCGTCCGACACGACTGTCATGCGCTGCCCCCGGGGCTCCGGCAGCACAGCGCCGCCGTGCACCCGGGTCAGCAGCCCCCGCTTCGACAGGGCGTCGACGTCGCGGCGGATGGTGATCGCGGAGACGTTCAGCTCCAGGGCCATGTCCGAGACTCGCATGGTGCCCCGCTCGTGCAGCCATTGGAGAATTTCCTTGTGCCTCACTTCGGCGTGCATATGACCGGGTTCCCCTCGCGTTGTCCATCGGATGGAGCAGCGAGTCTAGCGCCCGAATGATCGAAGATGAACGTTTCTGCGCGAATAATCAAACGTGCATCACGTTGTGTGATGCTCTGCGTAGATCCTCCTCAGCGAGCCCCTGTCCAGGTGTGTGCGACGTCCACCACGATCCGGTCGTTCAGCGCGAGGACACGGAAGGGCAGCCGCGCCCGTACACCGAGGCCCAGTTGGGTGTCACCCTCGAAGCTGCCGACGAAGCGGGTGTCCTTGAAGGTGAGGTGGTCGGTGAGATCAACGCCGGGCAGTGGCTGTGCGACACGCCCGGCGTAGGTCGGCTTGCCCGTCTCGGGGTCGTAGGCGGGTGCGGACACCCGGACCTCGATCACGGCTCCGCCGCCGACAGGGATGTGACGGCCCGTTCCGTCCTGAAAGATCCGGTCGACGTAGCGAACCGAGTAGCCGAGACCGCTGCCCGCGCCGGGGGCGTCGACGACCAACCGGTCGTAGCAGTCGTGACTGCCGGTCCTGACGTTCGTCAGCGATGCCGTCGTGGAGGCGGTACCGGTCTTGACGAGGCTGCCCCAGCCGGTGGGGCACACGGCCTTCGCGGATGAGGTGGAGGTGATGGCCGCACCGGCCGGGGCGGCCGTCACGACGGAGACGGCGCTCATGAGCGCGAGTGCTGCCAGCACAGTTCCTTTACGTGCCATGGCATCCCCCTAGGGAGGGTGATATTGGGATGTGTACTTGGACACCCCAAATCGCCGAATGGTTGTGCCCCTATGGCGCACCCGTGAGGGACGATCACCCTGGGAGGGATCAGTGGCCTCTAAACGCTTCCTCCAGCCACCACGCGCCCCGATCGCGCGTCACCTTCGCGTCGATCAGCAAGGGGGAGGAACGGGGTCCGGTGACCCAACTCTCCGCCGCCTTGAGGTCGTCGAGCGTGCGAACGGTGAGCGTTTCGAAGCCGTAGCCCTGGGCCAGCGCGGCGATGTCCGTCGGCGGGAACTCGACCGTGTCCAAGGGGAATCCGTCGGGACCGAAGTGGTGGACCTCCGCACCATAGGCGTCATCGTTGTAGACGATCACCACCATCGGCAGTCCGAGCCGGCGCACGGTGTCGAGTTCGGCGGCGCCCATGAGCGCGCCGCCGTCGCCGAGGGCAGCCACCGGAATGCGGTCGGGCTGGGCCAGGGCGGCGCCGATGGCGGTGGCCAGGCCGAGGCCGATCGACTGGAACGCCTGCGTGAAGCAGAAGCCGTTCTCGTCCGGAACCGAGAGATACATGCTCGGGTAGCCCATGAAGTTACCGGAGTCCACTCCGATCACTCGATCAGCGGGGAGCAGATCGTCGAGCGCGATGCTGAGCGTTCGGGGATCGATCCGTTCACGCGTGCTCATGTCGTCGTAGGGTACGTCGCGCCAGCGGAGGCGTGTCGCGATCGAGTCGCCGACGGCCGAAGTGCGGTAACCCTGCCTGGCATCCGCGTCTTTCTCCAGTGCGCGCCGCGCGGTGAGTGCCACGTCGCCCATCACGCCCAGGTCGACCGGCCGGTGCCTGCCCAGGGCGGAGCGATCGTCATCGATCTGAGCGACTCTCGCCTGCGGGCCGATCAATCGACCGTGGCGCATGGTCCATATGTTCAGTGCGCAGCCCCAGCCGACGATCAGGTCGGCGCCCTGGATGAGTTCGGCCGCCACGGGGGACGCGAAGCCGCCGGAGACGTCCAGGGACCAAGGGTTGCCGTGGAAGAGGCCGCGTGCGACGGCCGACGTCGCGAGGAGGGCACCGTACCGGTCGGCGAGGGCGATGAGCGCGTCCCGGGCGGACTCGCCTCGTGCGCCTCGTCCCGCGACGAAGACCGGGCGGCGGGCCTCGCCGAGCAGTTCGGTCAGCGCCGCCGTGTCGGCCTCCTCCGGCTCGATCGGTTCCCGCGTGGGCAGTGGGGCAATCGCGGAGGCAAGGGCCTTGTCCGGTGTCTCCAGTGACTGGACCGGGAGCGGGAGCTGAAGCAGGACGGTTGTTCGTTCGATCAGCGCGGTACGGACCGCTGCGTATGTCTGCTCCACCGCGCTGTCCGCCGTGGTGATCCGAGTGGTGGTCGCGCCCACCGCGCGGGCCAGGGCCTCCTGGTCGACGTAGAAGTTCGATCGTGGTTCGGTCACCTCCGGTGCCAGCACGACGAGCGGGGTGCGGCTCTTGGCCGCCTCCGCGATCCCTGTCAGGGCGTTGGTGAGGCCCGGGCCCTGATGGACGGTCAGTGCCGTCACCCGGCCGGACATACGCGCGTAGGCGTCTGCCATGGTCGCGGCGCCGCCTTCGTGGCGGGCGGCGACGAAGCGGACGCCGGACGCGATCAGGGCGTTGGTGACATGAAAGTTGCCGGATCCGACCACGCCGAAGGCATGGTCCACGCCGGCCGCGGCAAGCGCCCGGCCGACCGCCTCCGCTACCTTCATCGGCGCTCCACCAGGGCGAGCACACGCGCGGGAGCGCCGGATCCGGTGACGATGGGCAGGGGTCCGGCGATGACGACGGAACCGGTCGGCGGGAGCGCGGTCAGGTTCCGCAGCTGGGTGAGACCGTACTTGTCGCTGCCCATGAGGTAGGAGTGGCACGGGAAGGCGGGGTCGAAGGAGTGGGCGCGTCCGGCGTCGGTGCCGACCGTCTCCACTCCCAGACCGATCACCGGGGACTCCTGAGCCACCCAGCGGGCACATTCCACGGACAGGCCGGGCGTGTGCGGACCGTTCTCGTCCGCGTTCAGGAACGCCTCCTGTGTGATCGAACGATCATCCCAGCCCGTGCGCAGCAGCAGCCAGCCGCCATCGGGCAGCGGACCGTGTTCCGCCTCCCATGCCTTCACGTGGTCGACCTCGACGAGGAAGTCGGGGTCCTCCGCTGCTTCGGTGGTGAAGTCCAGTACGACGGCGGGCGCGATCAGCCGGCGAGCGGGTACGGAGGCCACGTCGTCGAGGTCTTTGCCGGTGACCCAGTGGTTGGGGGCGTCGAAGTGGGTACCGGTGTGTTCGCCGCTGCGGAAGTTGTTCCAGTACCAGGCGGGTCCGCGGTCGTCGTAGCGGCTGATCTCTTCCAGTTCGAACACGGCGGTCTGACCGAATTGCGGGGGCAGTTGGATCACCGGTGTGGACGACGACAGGGGCGAGGTGAGATCGACGAGCTCGATCGATCCGCTGCGCAGTCCGGAGACGAGTGAGGCGAGGACGGACGGCTCGGGCATGCGGTACCTCCCTGAGACGGCGAACCTGGGACCGACAGGATCGCAGCCGGGTGGCATGGCTGGTCAGAGGCGTGCGCGCGGCGTTTCGTCTCCGCTGTGCCGCGGACCGGCGCCCGTCAGGCGCGCGGTGCGGTCGTCAGATGACTCGGTCGACCCGCGAATGTTCGATTGCGGTGGTGTCGTAGCCGAGTTCGGCGAGGATCCGGTCCGTGTGTTCGCCCTCAGTCGGTAGGGCGGCGTCCGTCCGTACGGTGGTGCCAGTCAGTTCAGGTCGAGCGTGACGGATTCCTGCGAGCGGTTCAGCCAGACGAGGTAGCTGGGCTCGTCGTGCACGGTTGTGTCGTAGTGGGGAGGCGAAGTCGCCCTCACCTGATCGTTCGGTCTTGGTCACGCGAGCACCGAAGTCGGCGAGCTGGCGGATGGCATAGGGAGCGGCGACCGCCTGCTCGACGGTGGCGTCGGCCGGCCCGAAGTGGCGTACGAGTCGGCGCTGTCGGGCGGATGTGGGTCAGTTCGGTATCCGCCAGTATTGGCGCTTGCCTTCGTCCCGTACGACCACGCCCAGGCGGATCAGGTCGCGGCGCAGTTCGCGGGCGTCGGTGGAGTCGTCGTTCTTGCGGGCCGCGGCGCGGGCGATCAACAGGGCGTCGGCGCCTTCGGGCAGGCCGGGGGTACCGGGAACCCAGCGGCGGAAGTTGTCGCCGTACGGGTCTTCGTCTGACCAGGTGTAGCCGTGTTCGGTGAAGGCTTCGGCCACCCTGTGCCAGGGCAGGCCGCTGTCCTCCCGTGCGATCTCCAGGCCGTTCGGGCTGAGAAGGACGAGTTGTTTGCCGTCGCGGAGGGCAACTTCGATCTGGTCGGGTGTGAACTCTTCCGACGTGTCCCGGACGGTGATGGTCACGCGGCTGCGGGAGACGTGGACGGTCAGGGACTCGTGTACGGCGATGAATCCGACCAGGACGCCCAGGAGCGCGCCCCCGGTGATCGCGCCGAGGGTGAGTCCCGGTTCCGGGATCGAGTTGAGCAGTTCGGCCGGGCCTTTCAGCGGGGCCCAGCGCAGGGTGGTGAACCAGTCGGCGAGCGCAGTGGTCAACCAGCCGCCGGCGGCTCCGCACGCGACGCAGAAGAGCACTGTGGCCCAGGCCGGCTCCGCGACCGTGCTCGTGTGGTCGTCCGTCGTCTTCGGCTGTTGGCGCTGTGCCATGTTCGATTCCGCGTCGGTCTCCGTGTGGGTGTCCGTATCCGTGCTCATTGCCGGATCGGTCTCGCGCTTCTTGATGTCCACTCGTCTCGTCCCCCGGTGCGCGTGTCGCCGCCGTGCGTGGTGTCGCGTTGAGTCTGGCGGCCGGGGTTCGGCGTGTCGTCGGCCGATGGTCTACGGGGGCGCAACTTTGGTCGCGGCGAGTTGATCAAGGCGGCGGTGAGCCTGTGGCCGTGAGCGTGTGAGGGGCTTCGGGCGGTGAGGGTGGGTGGCGGGTGCGGACACGGGCGCTCTGATCGTTCGGACATGGATGTGGTGGTCACTTGGGTGCGTCGTGGCGGGGCCGGGAGGTTGGGGGCGCGGCCTGCACTAACCTTGCGCGCATGACGCGACGACTCGCCGAGGTGGCCAGGAAGGTCGGGGTCAGTGAGGCCACGGTCAGCCGGGTACTGAACGGCAAGCCGGGGGTCTCCGAGGCCACCCGGCAGTCGGTGCTCTCCGCTCTCGATGTGCTCGGGTACGAACGTCCCACCCAATTGCGTGGTGAGCGTGCCCGTTTGGTCGGCCTGGTGCTGCCCGAGTTGCAGAATCCGATCTTTCCGGCGCTCGCCGAGGTGATTGGTGGATCACTCGCTCAGCAGGGGCTCACTCCGGTGCTGTGCACGCAGACCAAGGGCGGTGTCTCCGAGGCGGACTATGTGGAGTTGCTGCTTCAGCAGCAGGTGTCGGGAGTCGTGTTCGCCGGCGGTTTGTTCGCGCAGGTGGACGCACCGCACGATCACTACAACCTGCTCGCTGATCGTATGATCCCGGTCGTGCTGGTGAACGCCGCGATCGTCGATCTCGGGTTCCCGTGTGTGGCCTGCGACGACGCCGTGGCGGTGGATCAGGCGTGGCGGCACTTGGAATCGCTCGGGCATGAACGGATCGGATTGGTGCTGGGCCCGCTCGACCATGTGCCCTCACAGCGCAAGCTGGCGGCGGCCGAGGAGGCGGCTCGGCGAGCGGGCCGGGAGCTGCCCGAGGCGCACGTCGAGCGGACCATGTTCTCGCTGGAGGGCGGACAGGCGGCGACGGCCCGGCTGCTCGACGAGGGCATCACCGGGATCATCTGCGCGAGCGATCCGCTGGCACTGGGCGCGGTGCGGGCCGCGCGCCGACGGGGGCTCGCGGTCCCCGGTGAGGTCTCGATCGTCGGATACGACGACTCGGCGTTCATGAGCTGTACCGAGCCGCCGTTGACGACGGTTCGCCAGCCCATCGAGGCGATGGGCCGGGCCGCCGTCGAGCTGCTCTGTACGCAGATCCAGGGCGGCGACGTACCCCCGGGCGAGTTGCTCTTCGAGTCGGAGCTGGTGGTGCGGGGCTCGACGGGGCAGGCGCCGGTCTGAGACGCGAAGCGGCCCGTGATTCGATGGGCCGTCGCGGAACGGATCTCGGGGTGGCGCAGGACGGGTTGAGCAACGGTGAGGCCGTTGCGGGGAGGGGCCGGCCACTGGAGGGGGCGGCGACCCCGAAGTGGTGGTCGGGGGTTACCAGCTGGTGGCGCGGATCGGGTCCCGCGGGGTGGGGCGGGTGTACCTCTTGCGCACGCCGGGCGGGTGGGCCGTCGCCGTGAAGGTGATCCGGCCGGAGCTGGCCGAGAGCGTGGAGTTTCGTAGCGGGTTCCGGGCCGAGGTCACGGCCGCGAGCCGGGTGCGCGGGCTCTGTACGGCGCCGGTGGTGGACAGCGACACAAGGGACCGATGCCGTGGTGCACGACCGCCTGGTTGCTCGCTCCGTCGCTCGCGGATGCGGTGCTTGACCAAGGGCCGCTGCCCGTCGACACCGTGCTGCGGCTGATCGCCGGAATCGCTGGGGCCCTTCAGGCCCTGCATCGCGAGAGGATCGTCCTGCGCGATTTCAGCCGTCGAACCTACCGCTCGCGGCCGACGGTCCGCGCGTCATCGGCTTCGGGATCGCGTGGGCCTCGGAAACCACGTTGGTGTCGCAGAGCGGGACGGCGCTGGGCACGGTCGCGTGCATGGCGCCGGAGCAGGCGCTCGGCGGAAGAGCGACTTCCGCGGCCGATGTGCTCGATCTGGGGGTGGCGACGTATCAGGGATCGTCGGGGACGGCCTCGGTCGCGCTGGATGTGAAGGTATGGCGCGGCGGGGCGTAGCGGGCGGTGCCACGGGCGGAATGCCCCGGCTGGCGCGGGGCGGCGGGTGCGGGCAGCGTGGATCTGGAGACATCGACGCTGAGCGAGGTGCCATGGATTCTTCTGAGCCGGTACGGCGGGTGGTCGTGGGGGTGGATGGTTCGCCGACGTCGCACGCGGCGCTGCGATGGGCGGCGCGCTACGCGTCCACGACCGGTGGGGTCGTGGAGGCGGTGCACGCTTGGGACACGCCGTCGGCGGCGGGCTGGACCGGACCGGCGATCGATCCGGAGTTCGATCTGGAGCAGGCCCATGAGCGGTTCACACAGGAACTGCACTCCGTCTTCGGGGACGATCACCCGGCCGGACTGCGGGAACTCCTGGTGGAGGGCGATCCCTCGGAGGTGCTCATCCGCGCTTCGGCGGGGGCCGAGCTGCTGGTGGTGGGGCGCCGGGGGCTGGGCGGTTTTGCCCGGGCGATGCTGGGTTCGGTCAGCCAGCGATGTGCGCAGCACGCGGCGTGTCCCGTGGTCGTGGTCCGGTCGGAGCAGGAGTAGTCGTCCTCTGGTGGAGGAGCGGACATCTCAGGGAGTGGGTGTGATCGTCACCTTCAGATGCTTCATGATCGGTTGATTGCTCTGCTTGCTGTAGTCGCCGATCGCGACCAGGACGTTCATCTCCGGCATGTACCCGGCCGCGCAGCCGCGCGGGATGTCGTACGGAATCGCCAGGTAGCCGTGGAGGTGGCGTTGGCTGCCGTCCTTCGCGGTGCTGGTGATGTCGACCGGGTCGAACTCGGTGAGGCCGCGTTCGCGCATGTCGTCCTTGTTCATGAAGACAAGCGTGCGCAGGTTCTTGACGCCCCGGTAGCGGTCGTTGTCGGAGTAAATGGTCGTGTTCCATTGATCATGTGATCGCATGGTGCCGAGCGACAGTGTGCCGGGGGCGGGCACGATGTCCGGCAGGGGCGCGGTGGAGAACTCGGCGTGTCCCGAGGGGGTGCGGAAGACCAGTTCACGGGCCGGCTGCTTGATGCGGAAGCCGAGGGGCAGCCGGACGCGGCGGTTGAAGTCCTCGAAGCCGTCGAGGACCTGGGCCATGGTGTCGCGGATGCGGTCGTAGTCCTCGATGTACCACTCCCAGGGCGTGGGGCTGTCCGGGAGAGCGGCGCGGGCCATGCCGGCGATGATCGCCGGTTCGGAGAGCAGGTGCTTGGAGGCGGGCCGTTTCATGCCGACGGACAGGTGCACCATGCTCATCGAGTCCTCGACGGAGGTGCTCTGGACGCCTTCGCGCTGGTGATCCTTCTCGGTGCGGCCCAGGCAGGGCAGGATGAGTGCCTGCTTGCCGTGCACGAGGTGGCTGCGGTTGAGCTTGGTGCTGACCTGAACGGTCAGATCGCAGTTGCGCAGGGCCGCGTGAGTGTACGGCGTGTCGGGGGCGGCGAGGGCGAAGTTGCCGCCCATGCCGACGAACACTTTCACGTCGCCTCGGTGCATGGCCTGGACGGCGCCGACGGTGTCGAGTCCGTGCTCGCGCGGCGGATCGATTCCGCACACTTCGGCCAGGCGGTCCAGGAACGCCTCGGCAGGGCGGTGGTCGACGCCGCAGGTGCGATTGCCTTGGACGTTGCTGTGGCCGCGCACCGGGCACGGTCCGGCGCCCTCCCGGCCCAGGTTGCCGCGTAGCAGCAAGAGGTTGACGATCTCCCGTACGGTGTCGACCCCGTGCTCGTGCTGGCTGATGCCGAGGCACCAGCTGATGATGCTGCGGTCGGCGTCCCGGTAGACGCGGGCCGCCTTGAGGATGTCGTCGCGGGCCAGGCCGGACTGGTGCTCGATCAGTTCCCAGGGGGTCTCCTCGCACAGCGACCGGTAGGCGTCGAAGCCCGTCGTGTGGCGGTCCACGAACTCCTGGTCCAGCGCTTTCGCATCCGTCTTGGCCTGTTCCAGCACGGCCTTGGCGATGCCGCGGATCAGGGCCATGTCGCCGCCGATGCGCGGTTGCAGGTTCAGGGTGCTGGTCCTGGTCGAGCGGAAGGTCGCCATGGCGGCGAATTCGTGCGGGACGATCGTGCGGGTCGCCGCCGCCTCGACCAGCGGGTTGATGTGCACGATCTGTGCGCCGCGCCGGTGGGCCTCGGCGAGCGCGGTGAGCATCCTGGGGGCGTTGGAGGCAGCGTTCACGCCCATGATGAACAGGGCGTCGGTGGCCTCCCAGTCCTTGAGGTCGACCGTGCCCTTACCGGTACCGAGGGACGCCGTGAGGGCGCGGCCACTGGCCTCGTGGCACATGTTCGAGCAGTCCGGGAGGTTGTTCGTGCCGAGTTCACGGGCCATCAGCTGGTAGAGGAACGTGGCCTCGTTGCCGAGCCGGCCGGAGGTGTAGAACGACGCCTGGTCCGGGCTGTCCAGTGCGCGCAGTGTTCGTCCGATCAGATCGAATGCCCTCTGCCAGCTGATCGGGACGTAGTGGTCGGTGGCGGGGTCGTAGACCATCGGCTCGGTCAGCCGTCCCCTGTCCTCCAGGGCGAAGTCCGACCAGTCGGACAGTTCGGTGACCGAGTGTTCGGCGAAGAAGGATCGGTCGACGCGCTTGGGAGTCATCTCCCACGTGACGTGCTTGATGCCGTTCTCGCAGATGTCCAGGTGCAGGCCCTTGGTGTCGTCGGGCCAGGCGCATCCGGGGCAGTCGAAACCGACGTTCTCGTGGTTCATCCGCATGATCGCCCGGGGGCCGTTCACGAAGGTGCGCTCGCGCACGAACACCTGGCCGACGGTCTTGGCCGCGCCCCAGCCGGCGGAGGGGTGGTGGTACGGGTGGAAGGACGGTTCGCCGTCGGGTGCGGGCCCGGCACTCGGTTCGAGGCCGCTGCGTGCGGGCTCGGAGTCGCCTCGGGGTGCGAGGCTGTCCCGTCCGGGCTCGGAGTCGCCTCGGGGTGCGAGGCTGTCCCGTCCAGGCTCGGATCCACCCAAAGGTGCAGAACCGATCTGATCGGATTCGGGCCCGTCGTGGGGCCCGTGGCCGTCCTGGTCGTCTCGTGGGGCGTTCAACGCGCACTCACCCTTTCGCCACCGTCCGGACCTGCGCCTCCCCAGGCAGCCCGACACCCCCGTCCCGGGCGGCCCTGGCACTCCACGATTCCACAGGGCACCAGGAGGCGCGATTCGGCGCGGGCCGTGGTCGGTGGGGCACCAGGGCAGAGGAAAGCGGGGCGCCGGGGCAGGGAAGCGTGAGGCACCCCACGCCCGTCACAGTGGCCTTTGCCGGCCCCGTCCGGTAGACCCGTGACGTGCTGTTCCGCCAACTCGAATATCTCGTGGCCCTCTCGCGTGAGCGCCACTTCGCCCGTGCCGCCCAGGTCTGCCATGTTTCCCAGCCCGCGCTCTCCGAGGCGGTCCGGAAGCTGGAGGACGAGCTGGAGGTGCCGCTGGTCCGACGGGGCCGCAAGTACGAGGGGCTCACCGCCGAGGGTGAGCGGATCGTGGTGTGGGCGCAGCGCATCCTGGCCGACCGGGACGCTCTCAAGGACGAGGTGGACGCCCTGCGGACGGGTCTCGGCGGGCGGCTGCGGATCGGGTCCGTGCCGACCGCTTCCGGGGCCGTGTCGCTGCTGACGGGCCCGTTCTGCGCGGCGCATCCGCTGGTCACCGTGGAGATCAGCGCGGATATGCAGGCGCGGGACATCCTGCGGCAGCTGCGCGATTTCGAGCTGGACGCGGGTCTGACGTATCTGCACGAGGAACTGCCCGAGGGGTTCCGGACGGTTCCGCTGTACGACGAGCGGTATGTGCTGCTGACCGCGGCGGCCGACGGGGTGGGGCACCGGCCGACGGCCACCTGGGCGGAGGCGTCCCGGCTTCCGTTGTGTCTGCTGACGGGTGCGATGCAGGGCCGCCGGACGGTGGACGGGCTGTTCGCGGAGGCCGGGCTGCGGCCGGAGCCGCGAGTGGAGACGGATTCGGTCGGGACGTTGTTCGCCCATGTCAGAACCGGTCAGTGGGCGAGTGTCGTCCCGCACGCGTGGCTGCATGTGTTCGGCGTGCCGCACGGGATGTGGGCGGTTCCTTTGATCGAGCCGGCCCGCGCGGTGCCCGTGGGGCTGGTCACCGTGGCGCGGGCGCCCGAGTCGGTGATGGCCCGCGCGCTGAACGATCTCGCGCGGATGATCGATGTGGCGGGGGCGCTGGAGCGGTTGCCGGGCGCGCGGTGACGCGGGGACCCGATCACGTTCACACGGCCCCGTCCAGGCGTGACTCGTGCACGCGGGACCCGTTCACGCGATGATCCGGTGGCGCGGCAGCCGCTCCCGCGTCTCCAGCAGTGAACAACCCCTCGGTGATGCTGCCCCCACGGCGACAGAGGCCCGATCGGACGGGAACCCCGCCCGCACCGCCGCCCGTACCCCCGCTGGCGTCTACCGCGCGGCGCCGGTCGCCGCTTCCAGACGGACCAGGACCGCCTTGGACGTCGGCGTGTTGCTGATGTCCGCCACGCTGTCCAGCGGTACGAGGACGTTGGTCTCCGGGTAGTAGGAGGCGGCCGAGCCGGGGGGCGTCGGGTAGGCGACCACGCGGAAGTCCTCCGCGCGGCGTTCGCGGCCGTCGTGCCAGAGGCTGATCAGGTCGACGAGATCGTGGTCGGCGAGGCCGAGCCGGGCCAGGTCGGCGGGGTTGACGAGGACGACCCGGCGCGCGTTGTGGATGCCCCGGTAGCGGTCGTTCAGCGCGTACGGGATGGTGTTCCACTGGTCGTGCGAGCGCAGCGTCTGGAGCAGGAGGTGTCCGTCGGGAACGCTCGGCATGGTGAGTTCGTTGCAGGTGAAGACGGCTTTGCCGCTGGGAGTTCGGAAGACCCCTTCGTTGACGGGGTTGGGGAGACGGAAGCCCCCGGGCTGGGCGACGCGCGCGTTGAAGTCCTCGAAGCCGGGGACTACGCGGGAGATGCGGTCGCGGACGGTGCCGTAGTCGGCCTCGAAGTCCTCCCAGGGGATGGCCGGGGTGTGGCCGAGGACGCGGCGTGCCAGCCGGGAGATGATCGCGACCTCGCTGAGCAGGTGCGGGGAGGCCGGGGCGAGCCGGCCTCGCGAGGCGTGCACCTCGCTCATGGAGTCCTCGACGGTGAAGAACTGCACGCCGGTGGCCTGCGTGTCGCGGTCGCTGCGGCCTAGGGTGGGCAGGATCAGGGCGGTGTCGCCGCAGACCGTGTGGGAGCGGTTGAGCTTGGTGGAGATGTGCGCGGTCAGACGGCAGCCGCGCATCGCCGCCTCGGTGACCTCGCTGTCGGGGGTGGCGCGTACGAAATTGCCCGCCACGCCGAGGAAAACCTTCGCCCGTCCGTCGCGCATGGCCCGGATGCCGTCGACGGAGTCCAGGCCGTGCCGGCTCGGCGGGGTGAAGCCGAACTCGCGGCCCAGCGCGTCGAGGAACGGCTGGGGCATCCGTTCCCAGACGCCCATCGTGCGGTCGCCCTGGACGTTGCTGTGCCCGCGCACCGGGCACACGCCCGCGCCCGGCCTGCCGAGGTTGCCGCGCAGCAGCAGGAAGTTGACGACCTCGCGGATGGTGGGTACACCGTGTTTGTGCTGGGTCAGGCCCATCGCCCAGCAGACGATCACGCTCCGGCTCTCCAGAACCATCTCGTGCACGCGCTCGATCTGTGCGCGGTCGAGTCCGGTGGCCTCGCTGACGGCGTCCCAGGAGACCTTCCGCGTCTGCTCGGCGAACTCGGTGAAGCCGGTCGTGGAGGCGTCGATGAAGGAATGGTCGAGCACGCTGCCGGGCGCGGCGTCCTCGGCCTCCAGCAGCAGGAGGTTGAGCGCCTGGAAGAGGGCGAGGTCGCCGCCGGGGCGGATCTGGAGGAACTCGTCGGCGATCTTCGTACCGCGACCGATCACGCCGCGAGGCTTCTGCGGGTGCTTGAAGCGGATCAGTCCGGCCTCGGGCAACGGGTTCACGGCGATGATCCGGCCGCCGTTGCGCTTGGTCTCCTCCAGCGCGGTCAGCATGCGCGGGTGGTTGGTGCCCGGGTTCTGGCCCACGACGAAGATCAGGTCGGAGTGGTGGATGTCGTCCAGCGAGACGCTTCCCTTGCCGATGCCGAGCGTCTCCTGGAGGGCGGATCCGCTGGACTCGTGGCACATGTTCGAACAGTCGGGGAGGTTGTTCGTGCCGTAGGCGCGGGCGAACAGCTGTAGCAGGAAGGCGGCTTCGTTGTTGAGGCGGCCGGAGGTGTAGAAGAGCGCTTCGTCCGGGGAGTCCAGCAGGCGCAGTTCGCGGGCGAGCACCTCCAGTGCCTCGTCCCAGCCGATGGGCTCGTAGTGCGTACCGCCTGATCGTTTGATCATGGGCTCGGTGAGTCGGCCCTGTTGGTTGAGCCAGTAGTCGGACCTGGTGTCCAGTTTGGCGATCGAATGCTCACGGAAGAAGTCGGCGGTGATCCGCCGGGAGGTCGCCTCGTCGGCGATGTGCTTGGCGCCGTTCTCGCAGTACTCGTTCAAGTGCCGCTTGCCCGGAGCCGGTTCGGGCCAGGCGCACCCTGGGCAGTCGAATCCCTTGGCCTGGTTGATGTTCAGCAGGGTCAGAGCGGTCCGCCGCAGGGACGTCTGCTCCAGCGAGTACTCCAACGCGTGTGCGACGGCGGGCACACCGGTCGCCCATTGCTTGGGCGGGGTGACCGACAGCTCGTCGTCCGGGTCCTCGATGCCGCTCATCGCATTCCTCTTCCTGCCGCCGCCGGAATGTCCCGACGGGGCAGCATCCAGTGTTTTTTCCGATGACGTCAAAGAGGTGGCGTCTATTGCCTGATAGGCCGCGCCGATCTTGCTCATGGAGTGGCTCTGGCCTGCATGGATGCGGTGCGGAATGCCGACTCTTGGGTTATCGGTCAGCTCGTCTTGACGAATTCTTTGAAAGGCGCCGAGGAATGTGCGCGGAGGAATGTGCGGGCAGGGGCACGCGGAAGGCATCGCTTCAAGCGCTGACGATTCCCACCACCAGATTGATGGCAGTGGCAAGGATGCTGGTCCCGAAGAGGTACGACAGCAGGGCGTGGCGGAGCACGACCGAGCGAAGACGTGAGCTGGAGACTTCGGTGTCGGAGACCTGGTAGGTCATGCCGAGGTTGTAGCTGAAGTAGAAGAAGTCCCGGTACGCGGGCGGTTCGTCCGAGTGGAAATTGATCCCGCCGCCGATCTCGTAGTACACGTACGCGTAGCGCGTGGCGTACATGAGGTGCAGGGCGGCCCAGGCGAGGAAGGCGCCGAAGAGGGCGGCGGCAGCGGCGAGAGTGCCGTTTCCGGTGGTGGAGTCGCCGCGCACCAGCAGCAGCACGATGGCGATCAGTCCGCACAACGCGATGCCGCCCACGACGAATTCCTCGACCAGGGGCCGGAAGTCCTCGCGGCGGGTGGTGCGGCGGGTGGCCTCGGCGTCCATGGGCCACAGCACCGCCCAGCCCGATGCCACGAAGAACAGTTCCGTCGCCGTGATCCCCGCCATCACGCCCAGGGCCCAGTCCGTCGCCGTCGCCACGGCCACCCCGGCCGCCGCGCCGAGCACGATCGCGCCGGAGAGTCGGGGCATGGCGTCCAAGGGCAGCGAAAACCTCATGGGCCAGGAGGGTAGTGCCGTCGCAGGCACTTCGATCACCACCGCGCTGATCGTTCGTTCATTCCGTGGGGGGGTGGGGCGGTGGTTGACGTCGAAGCTCTCGGGGTGGTCGCTCGCCAGGGCCGGTGTCAGCAGGTCGCGGCGCTGCCCAGGACGCCGCGCAGGGCGGTGTCCAGGGGTGCGGTGTTGTCGCTGGGCCGGACAACGTCGGTGCGGGCGCCGGTGGTGCGGTCGATCCGGCCACCACCGCCCGCGCAGCCCTCGACGGTGACATGGGGTGAGCGGCGCGGAGGTGGTCGAGCAGCAGCTGGTTGCGGGCCGGCCGAGGCCGTCCGGGACAGCGGCCGGGGCAGGGGTCCAGTCGCCGAGTTCGCCGGTGTTGTCGCGTGGTCGGTGAATCCGCGGTCGTCGACCATGAACAGCTCGATACCGAGGCCGGTGGCCGCCTCGGCCAGCTCCAGCTCCGGCGGCCTCGACGTCGAACCCGGTGGCCTTCCAAGAGTTGCAGAGGACCTTGCGGGGAAGCCAGACCCTCGCCGGTGGGCCGCCGGTCGTAGCGGTGCCAGACGCGGGCCAGGCCGTCGAGGCCCTCCGCGCTCCATGCGCAGGCCAGGCGGGGGAGTGACCAGAGTCCCGCCGGGGGCGAGGTGGACGACCCCCTCGTGCGGGACGCGACCCGCGCGCACCCGGACCTCGGCGTCGGGTTCGCCGCTGGGTTCGGCGTCGGGTTCGGCGTCCGCCAAGATGTGCTGGTTGTCCGCCCACTCCAGCGCCACGCCGTACGCGTGGTCCCGGCGCGCCCTGGCGGCTGCCGATGGGGAACGTGCCGCGACTCAGGTCGAGCCGAGTCCCCCCGGGGTTGCCGGTCCTCTCGGGTCCTCCCCTGATCTACCGAGCACCCTCCGCGGCGGCCTTCAGGTCCGCCAGCCATGCCTCCAGGCCCATCCCCAGGTACTGCGTCGCGAGCGGGACGTCCGCCTCGACCTGCTCGCCCGTCCAGGTCTCCTCCGTGTGGACTCGGACGCCGCCCTTCACCTTCGTGAACGTCCACAGATGGACGCCCTGATCGATGGTCAGCCCTTCGCCGATCGCGGGGCCGCTCCACAGGACGCACTTCTTGTTCTTGAGCTGCTTCACCGTCGAGGTGATGCCCAGCGTGGTGGCCGGAGTGGTGGGGGTGGGCGGGGCCGGCGTCGTCCAGTGGAACCGTGACCCCTTCCGCAGCGGGCCGGAGTCGAGCCGCTCGGCGGTGAGGACGGGCGGCTGCCAGGACGGCCAGCGCTCGATGTCGGTCTGGAGCTTCCAGACGGTGCTCAGCGGGGCATCGATGACGATGTCGCTCTCGTAGCGGATCTCGGCGGTGGGATCGACACCCTCACCTCGGCATGCCGTGGGGACGCTGCCACGCGGAGCGGCCTGAGGCTCGGCGTGGGCGGGGAGTGCGGTGGCGCCGAGGACTCCGGCGAGGGCGAGCGAGACGGTGACGGCGGCGGCGCGGCGCGTGGTGGCGCGGTTCGCAGAGGGGGCCGGGCGGGTGTTCAGCATGGCGTTCTCCTTCGAATGAGCATGAGCGGATGTTCGTTTGAGCGAATGAGCAGGGGGGGTGGGATGGGTATCTGCGGTCGTGATCGGAGCGTGCCGGTCAGTGCCGTCGGGTCGGGTCAGTTCCGGCCCGCGCGGTGGATCGCGACGATCAGCGCGGCCGACGCGGCGACGATCAGACCGACGAAGCCCGGATGGATGTCCTTGGACAGGCTCGGGGCTCCGTCGGGCCGTATCAGCCAGGTGACGAGCGGGATCGCATAGGCGACGGCGAGCAGCCCGGCGGTCAGCCGGACCGCGCGGTCACGGGCCCGGAGCAGGGCTCCGACCAGGGCGATCGTGACCGGCACGGCAGCGATCAGGGCGAACTGGCCGACCACCAGGACGGGCGCCGCCCAGGCGGAGACGGTCACGGACGAGGGAGTGCGCCTACGCGCATGGGCGGGTGACAGAGGTGTCGCAGTCATGAGTTTTTTCCCCTCGCAGGTCGGGATCGAAGCGACTTGAGCCAGAACCGCTGCCGTTCGTTAGAAGTTGTAACGCGTCGCCGTAGTGAGAGTCAAGTGCTGGAGTGATAGCCTCTAACAAGTTGGGAAAGGTGATCTCGCATCTCGCACCGGCACGAAAGGCGGTGGCCACCATGGCCGATACCGGCACGACCCCGCGTGAGCGCTATCGCGCCCAGGTGCGGGCGGAGATCAAGGCGCACGCGTGGGAGCAGATCGCCACCGCCGGCGCCTCCGCGCTCTCCCTCAACGCGATCGCCAAGCAGATGGGCATGAGCGGCCCCGCGCTCTACCGCTACTTCGCCAACCGGGACGACCTGATCACCGAACTGATCAGGGACGCGTACCGCAGCCTCGCGGACAGCGTCCAGGAGGCCGCCGCCTCCGGAGCCGCCCTGCCCGCGCTGGCGCACGCCCTGCGCGCGTGGGCGCTGGCGGACCCACAGCGGTACCTCCTCATCTACGGCACGCCCGTCCCCGGCTATCACGCGCCCGACGACGTCACCGCGATCTCGAACGAGATCATGTCCGTCCTGCTGGACGCCGCCGTCGCCCCCGCCCCGCCCGGCCCGTACTCCGCCGCCTCGCACTCCTCCGGCCCGGACTCCCCCGACCCGCACTCCCCCGAAGCGGCCTCGCCCGCCGACACCCCGCCCGCCAACACGCCACCCACCACGACCACCCCCCTGGAAGCCCACCTCGCCGACCACCGCCGATGGGCGGACGGCCACTCCGCCGCCACTCCCCCCGCCCTGCGCACGGCCCTCACCTTCTGGAGCCGGCTGCACGGCGTGCTGTCCCTGGAGTTGGCCGGACACTTCACCGGGATGGGGTTCGACCCCGACGTGCTGTTCGAGGAGGAGGTGAGCAGCCTGCGTGGCGGTGTCTGAAGGACGTCATTCCGGTCCGGCGTGCCCGGCGGCCCCAGCCTTCCCGCTGGCCCCAGTGCCCCCAGCAGCCCCGGCGTCCGGCGGTTCGCGCAGCGCGTCCAGCACCACCCGGACCGCCGCGCGGGGCGGTGCGCCACGCCGGACGGCCGCCGTGATCGTACGGGGCACGGGCGTCGAGAGTTCCCGGGTGACGACGCGATAACGGCGGTCGACGGCGAGGCTCGGCAGCAGCATGATCGACAGTCCGGCCTCGACATGTTGCAGGCCCAGCAGGTAGTTGCTGAACCGGCACACCACGCGCGGTTCGAAGCGGGCCTGATGGCACAGCCGTAGCGCGAGATTCGCCATGTACGACTGGGGCATGTCGAACGCCCACGGCTCGTCCGCGTACGCGGCGAGGTCCACCGGGCCGCGTCCGGCGCCGGGATGGCCGGGCGGCAGCACCAGGACGATCCGATCGTCGGCCAGCGGGACGAGATCGAGGTCGGGGCCGAGCGGCAGATCGTCGACGTCGGTGGTGGTGATGATGACGTCCGCGTCGCCGATCCGCAGCGCGGGCACGCTTTCGTGGGGCTCCAGTTGCAGCAGTTCCACTTCGAGGTGTGGGTGGTCCCGAGCCAGCCGGGTCACGGCCGGTACGGCGATGGTGTGGATCGCGCTCTGGAAGGTCCCGAGCCGGACCAGCCCGGCGGGTTCCTCGCCGAAGCCGCGCAGTTCCGCCTCCACGCTGTCCATCTGGTCGAGGATCTCCCGCGCCCGTCGCGCGAGGATCAGCCCGGCCGAGGTCAGCCGTACCCGCCGTCCCGTGCGTTCCAGCAGTTGGGTGCGGGTCTCCGCCTCCAGTACGGCGAGTTGCTGGGAGACACTCGACGGGCTCAGGTTGGCCGCCTGGGCGACCGCCCGGACGGTGCCCAGGGTGTCCAGCCGGACCAGCAGCCGCAGTCTCCAGGGGTTCATCACGACAGCCATTGTTGTGCGGTTCCGCCGAACAGGAGGGCCGGAATCGTGTGATGGACGCGACGCTAGGCCCGGTCCTACGGTCGGGACATGACCTCCTCGGCCTCCTCCCCTGCCTCCTCCCCCGCTTCGCCGTCCACGGCTTCGTCCTCCACCGCTTCGTCCACTACCTCCTCCATGTCGTCCGCCGCGACCGCCTGGGCCGACGCCGAGCGGCATCTCGTGCGCTACGGCGGCGGCATGTTCACCCCGGAGATCATCGAGCGGGCGGCGGGCAGCTTCGTGTTCACCACGGACGGCCGGAAGATCCTCGACTTCACGTCCGGTCAGATGAGCGCGATCCTCGGCCACTCGCACCCGGAGATCGTCGCGACGGTCCAGCGGCAGGTGGCGACCCTCGATCACCTCTACAGCGGCATGCTCAGCCGCCCGGTGATCGATCTCGCCCGGCGGCTCGCCGGGACGCTGCCCGCACCGCTGGAGAAGGCGCTGCTGCTGACCACGGGCGCCGAGTCGAACGAGGCCGCGCTACGGATGGCGAAGCTGGTCACCGGCGGCCACGAGGTCGTCTCGTTCGCGCGGTCCTGGCACGGCATGACACAGGCCGCCGCGTCGGCGACGTACAGCGCGGGCCGCAAGGGGTACGGTCCCGCCGCCCCCGGCAATTTCGCGATCCCCGTCCCGCACACATACCGCCCCGACTTCACCAGCGCCGACGGTTCCCTGGACTGGCGTCGCCAGCTCGACTTCGCGTTCGATCTGATCGACGCTCAGTCGACGGGCAGCCTGGCTGCGTGTCTGGTGGAGCCGATCCTGTCCTCGGGCGGCGTCATCGAGCCGCCGCCCGGCTACTTCGCCGCCCTGAAGGGCAAATGCCGGGAGCGCGGCATGCTGCTGATCCTGGACGAGGCCCAGACGGGACTGTGCCGCACCGGAACCTGGTACGCGTTCGAGCGCGACGGCGTGGTCCCCGACATCCTCACCCTCTCCAAGACCCTCGGCGCGGGCCTCCCGCTCGCGGCCGTGATCACCAGCGCCGAGATCGAGCAGGAGGCGTACGAGCGCGGGTTCCTGTTCTTCACCACGCATGTGTCCGATCCGCTGGTGGCCGCTGTCGGAAACACCGTCCTCGATGTCCTCACGCGTGATCGTTTGGACGAACGAGCACGGTCGCTCGGAGCGTTTCTGCGCGAGGGCCTGCTGGAGATCGCCGCCCGGCATCCCGTCGTCGGCGACATACGCGGCCGGGGTCTGCTGGCCGGCCTCGAACTCGTCGTGGACGGCGAGACCGAACGCTCCTCGGACGCGCTGGGCGCTCAGGTCACCCGCCGCTGCCTGGAACTGGGCCTGCACATGAACATCGTCCAGCTCGCAGGCATGGGCGGCGTCTTCCGCATCGCCCCGCCACTGACGGCGACGGAGGAGGAGCTGTCGCTCGGGCTGTCGATCCTGGACGAGGCGATCGGGGAGGCGTCGGCCGGGTTGTGAGGCGGTGAGCTGCCGGCAGGGCCGACGACAGGGCAGGGGCGTGGGTATACCGCTCCCTTCCTGTCTCCCTCAGCCGAGGAAGCTCAGGCGGACCTTGCGCTCGGGGTTGTCCCGGTTCGTGTCCACCAGGCACACCGACTGCCAGGTCCCCAGCTCCAGTCGGCCGCCGATCACCGGCAGGGTCGCGTGCGGGGGCACGATCGCCGGAAGGACGTGGTCGCGGCCGTGGCCGGGACTGCCGTGCCGGTGCTGCCAGCGGTCGTCCGCCGGGAGCAGGGTGTGCAGGGCGGCGAGGAGGTCGTCGTCGCTGCCCGCGCCCGTCTCGATGACGGCGATACCCGCCGTGGCGTGCGGGACGAAGAGGTTGAGCAACCCGTCCCGGCCCTTGGACACCTCGCGCAGAAAGCCTTCGCAGTCATGGGTGAGGTCGTGGACCGTCTCCCGCGAACCGGTGGAGATGTGCAGTACTCGGGTGGTGAACGCGTCAGGCATGGGTCCCATCCTGGCCCATACGCCGATGTTCCCCCGGCATCTGGCCCCCGCGCCCGCGTTCCGCCGGCCACCGCTTCCCGATACCGGCCACCGCTGCCCGGTATGCGATACGCGCCGTCCATTCCGCGATACACCCGTTGACCGTGAGCACGTCAGCTGACTACGTTCGGTTGCATGTTGCGTTCAGCCCTGCTCACCACGCGCGGTCACATCGACCTGCTGCGGGTGGCCTCGGCCGCGTGTCGCCGCGACCGCTGACGCCTTCTCTCCCGTTTTCCTCGCTTTCCCCGCTCTCTCCGCTCTCGCCCGTACGTCCGAGGCGCGCTGACGCGTCCGTGACGTGACGGTTCTCCTGGCCTGTTCCGTGCGCCCCCCACGCGCTTCGGCGCCCTTCTCGGAGCCTTCATGAGCATCAGCCATGCCCCTCCCGAGCCGTCAGAGACGGATATTTCCGGTAAGTCACCCGACTCGGGATCCCCACACACCCCCACCCTCGAACCCCTCCTCCCCGCCTCCACCCGCCGCGCGCGCGTCCCCCGCTGGCTGCGTCGCACCTCCGGCCCGCTGCTGCTGCTCGCGCTGTGGCAACTCCTCAGCTCGACCGGCGTACTGACCACCGAGGTGCTCGCCCCGCCGGGACGGATCGGACAGGTCGGCTGGGATCTGGTCAGGGACGGCTCACTGCCCGCCGCCATGGGCACCTCGCTGCAACGCGTCGCCGCCGGGCTGCTGCTCGGTACGGTCGTCGGGACCGGGCTCGCGCTGCTCTCCGGGCTGTTCCGGGTCGGCGAGGACCTAGTGGACGCGTCCGTGCAGATGCTACGGACGGTGCCGTTCGTCGGGCTGATCCCGCTGTTCATCATCTGGTTCGGCATCGGCGAGGCCCCGAAGATCGCCATCATCACCCTCGGCGTGACCTTCCCGCTCTATCTCAATGTCTACGCGGGCATCCGCAATGTGGACACTCAACTGATCGAGGCCGGTGAGTCCCTGGGGCTGTCCCGGTGGGGTCTGGTCCGGCATGTCGTCCTGCCGGGAGCGCTGCCCGGCGCGCTGACCGGGCTGCGCTACTCGCTCGGCATCGCCTGGCTCGCGCTGGTCTTCGCCGAGCAGGTCAACGCCGACTCCGGGATCGGCTTCCTGATGGTGCAGGCGCGTGAATTCCTGCGCACCGATGTGATCGTGGTCTGCCTGATCGTGTACGCCTTCCTCGGCCTGCTCGCCGATTTCGTCGTCCGCTCCCTCGAAAGGCTGCTGCTGCAATGGCGACCGACCTTCACCGGCCGGTGAACGCACCGGCCGCGGTGCACGTGGCCGGGCTCACCCGCTCCTTCGACGGCCGTGCCGTCATCGACCGTCTCGAACTGGACGTCCAGCCGGGTGAGTTCGTCGCCCTGCTCGGCCGCAGCGGCTGCGGGAAATCCACGTTGCTGCGCATCCTCGCCGGTCTGGACCGGGAGATCGAGGGGACCGTGCTGGTACCACGCCGCAAGGCCGTCGCCTTCCAAGCGCCGCGGCTGATGCCCTGGAAGAGGGTGTGGCGCAATGTCGTCCTCGGGCTTCCGGGGCGTCCCGAGCGGGCCGTCGCCGAGCGGGCACTGACCGAGGTGGGCCTGGAGCACCGTACGGACGCCTGGCCCAAGACCCTGTCCGGCGGGGAGGCACAACGGGCCTCGCTCGCACGGGCGTTGGTGCGCGAACCGGATCTGCTGCTGCTCGACGAGCCGTTCGGCGCGCTCGACGCGCTCACCCGGATCAAGGCGCAGCGGCTGGTGGGCGAGTTGTGGCAGCGGCGCGGCTGCGCGGTACTGCTGGTCACCCATGACGTGGAGGAGGCGGTGCTGCTGGCGGATCGGGTGCTGGTGATGGATGACGGGGTGATCGCTTATGAGCGGACGATCGATCTCGACCGGCCGCGGGACATCGCCGATCCCCGTTTCGCGGCGTTGCGCGCCGGTCTGCTCCAGCGGCTCGGCGTGGATGCTCCGGCGGACTCTCCGGCGGACAGCCCGACGGATGCCGCTTGAGGCGGCGGCCTCCCAGGTCCCCCAATCCCCCCACCCCCACAGTGCCTGGTCCCCGGTCCCCGGTCCCCGGTCCCCGGCCCGCAGCCCGGCGCTGAGCCGCCGGCCCCCGACTCCACCTGTCCCGCGAGTGCCGCACCCCTCCGCAGCCGAACTCCGCGCCCCGGCCGCTCCCAGGCCCCCCGAAGGCGCCCCACACCCGAACGGACCCCCCATGCCACGACGTCGCCTTTCCACCGCCCTCCCTCTGTCCCTGCTCCTCCCCCTCGCCCTGCTGGCCTCCGCCTGTGGCGGGAACTCCGCCGCAGGCGTCTCCTCCGGCGACGGTACGGACGGAAAGGGCTCTCTCACTCTCAACGTCGGTGACCAGAAGGGCGGTTCCGAGGCGGTGTTGCGGGCCGCCGGTGAACTGGACGATCTGAGCTACCAGATCAAATGGTCCACTTTCAGCTCCGGCCCACCGCTGCTGGAGGCGGTGAACGCCAAGGCCGTCGACATCGGTGGGGTCGGCAACACTCCGCCGGTGTTCGCGGCCGGTGCCGGTTCGAGGATCACGGTGGTGGCCGCCTGGCACGGTACGTCGCAGGGCGAGGCCATCCTCGTACCCCATGCGTCGGAGCTGACCGGGACCGGGCAGCTCAAGGGCAGGTCGGTGGCGGTGGCGCAGGGGTCGTCCGCGCATTACCAGCTGATCGCGTCCCTGGAGGAGGCCGGGCTGACGCTCGATGACATCGAGGTCAAGTACCTTCAGCCGGCCGATGCGCTGGCCGCGTTCACCAGCGGCAAGATCGATGCGTGGGCGGTGTGGGATCCCTACACCTCGCAGATCCTCCAGGGCCGCCAGGGGCGGGTGCTGACCACAGGTGAGGGGGTCGTGAACGGGCTCAGTTTTCAGGTGGCGGCGCCCTCCGCGCTGGCCGACCAGGAGAAGGCCGACGCGATCGCGGACTATCTGGAGCGGCTGCGGCGCGCCCAGGACTGGGTGTACGAGCATCCGGAGGACTGGGCGAAGGTGTGGGCGAACGACACCGGTCTGCCGTACGAGGTGGCGCTGGCGTCAGTGAAGCGCACCAACGCCTCCCGGGTGCCGGTCGCGGTCGATCAGCCCCTGATCGACTCCGAGCAACAGATCGCGGACGCCTTCACCGAGTTGGAGCTGATCCCGGGCGAGGTCGATTTCGCTCAGTACGTCGACGATCGTTTCAACGGCGATCTGCCGCCCTCCACCTCCGCGCCCCGTGTCTACAAGGAGTCCTGACATGACCGTCCGTCTCCACTGGTTCCTGCCGACGGGCGGCGACGGCCGCACTCTGGTGGACCGGCACGCCTACGCCTCCTCCGACGTCAGCGCGGCCCGCCGGGTGAGCGGGGTGCGCGCCCCCGACATCGAGTACCTCGCCCAGATCGCCAAGGCCGTCGACCAGCTCGGTTTCGAGGCGGTACTGACACCGACCGGCACCTGGTGCGAGGACGCGTGGCTGACGACCGTCGCGCTCGCCCAGCGCACCGAGCGGCTGAAGTTCCTGGTGGCGCTCCGGCCGGGGTCATCGCGCCGACGCTGGCCGCGCAGATGGCGGCGACGTACCAGCGGGTGTATCTGACCTGGGGCGAGCCGCCGGCGCAGGTGCGGCAGAAGATCGACTGGATTCGGGCGCTCGCCGCGCGCGAGGGCCGGGAGGTGGCCTTCGGGGTGCGGGTGCACACCATTTCGCGCGATGCGTCGGCCGAGGCGTGGGCCACCGCGATCGGCTGCTGGACGATCTGGACGCGGACACCGTCGCCGCCGCGCAGGCGGCGCTGGGGCGCAGCGAGTCCGTGGGGCAGCAGCGGATGCTCGCGCTGCACGGGGGTTCGCGCGACCGGCTGGAGATCCACCGCATCTGTGGGCGGGCATCGGGCTGGTCCGGGGCCGGGCGGGGACGGCCCTGGTCGGCAGCCATGCCGAGGTCGCCGATCTGATCGAGGAGTACCACGCGGTGGGCGTGGAGCACTTCGTGCTGTCGGGCTATCCGCATCTGGAGGAGGCGTACTGGTTCGAGGAGGGGGTGATTCCGGGGTTGGGGCGGCGGGGGCTGCTGTCCGCGACGGGGGCGACGGATGCGACGGGCGGGGTGGCTCCAGCGGGGGCGACGGATGCGACCGGCGCGGTGGCTCCGACGGGCGCGGCGGATGCAGGGTCCGGTGGGGCGCCGGTGATGGTGGCGGGCGGACGGGGACAGCGGCGCAAGGATGGACGGATGGCTGGGAGGCGGGGCTGGATGGATGCGTAGCTTGATCGATCGATCGATCACTTTGTGCTTGGGGGTCGGGCGGGAAGAGGGGCGCCTTCCCTGCGGTTGGTAGAAGCGTGAACAACACACGTGAGGTCGAGGTGGTCGTCGTGGGCGCCGGGCAGGCCGGTCTGTCCAGCGCCTTTCATCTGCGCCGGGTCGGGTTCGAGCCGGAACGCGACTTCGTGGTGCTCGACCACTCCCCCGCTCCGGGTGGCGCCTGGCAGTTCCGCTGGCCTTCACTGACGTACGGCAAGGTGCACGGGATGCACGCGCTGCCGGGCATGGAGCTGACGGACGCGGATCCGGCGCGGCCGTCGTCGCGGGTCATCGCCGAGTACTTCGCGGCGTACGAGCAGCGGTTCGCGCTGCGGGTGCGGCGGCCGGTGGAGGTGACGGCCGTGCGGGAGGGCGAGGGCGGGCGACTGCGGGTGGAGACCTCGGACGGGGTGTGGTCCGCGCGGGCGCTGATCAACGCGACCGGCACATGGGACCGGCCCTTCTGGCCGCGCTACCCCGGTCAGGAGACCTTCCGGGGACGTCAGTTGCACACCGCGCAGTACTCCGGGCGGCCCGAGGAGTTCAGCGGGCTGCGGGTGATCGTGGTGGGCGGGGGCGCCTCGGGCACGCAGCATCTGCTGGAGATCGCACCGTACGCCGCCGCCACTACCTGGGTGACGCGCCGGCCGCCGGTCTTCCGCGAGGGGCCGTTCGACGAGGACGCCGGGCGGGCGGCGGTCGCGCTGGTGGAGGAGCGGGTACGGCAGGGGCTGCCGCCGCGCAGTGTGGTGTCGGTCACCGGGCTGCCGCTCACCGACGCCGTCCGCCAGGGCCTCAAGGACGGCGTGCTGGACCGGCAGCCCATGTTCGACCGGATCACACCGGACGGGGTGGAGTGGGCCGACGGGCGGCGGGTCGACGCCGATGTGATCGTCTGGGCCACCGGATTCCGCCCGGCGATCGACCATCTGGCGCCGCTCAGGCTGCGGGGGCCGGGGGGCGGGATCCGGGTCGACGGCACGCGCGCGGTCGCCGATCCCCGGATCCATCTCGTCGGCTATGGCCCGTCGGCCAGCACCATCGGCGCCAACCGGGCGGGCCGCGCGGCGGTGCGGGACATCAGGCGGCTGCTCGCCGGGGAGATGCCGGTGGCCGTGTGAGTCTCTGTCGCGGGTGTGATGCCTCGGTCTTGCGTGCCTCGTTCGTGCGTGCCTCGCTCGTGCGTGTGATGCCCCTGTCCCCCGCGTGATCCTCTGTCGCCGATCAAGTGATCAGATCGAGTGATCAGGGGTGGCATGCCACCTGTCGCCCGTCCGCCCCCCCCGGTCCCGGGGTCTGGCAATCCCGCAATCCGCGATCCGCAATCCGCGATCCGGCGTGCGCAGCGAGCAGGCGATTGCGCTCAGGTGATCAGCCGGAGCCTGATCGATCGATCAGCGATCACATCTTGGTCGCCTGCGGAGGCTCACTCCTCTGGAGCTTGTTGAACTCATCCACGTTGCGCTCGTGCTCGGCGTAGTCGGCGGTGAAGCGGGTATCGCCCGGCTTGACCGTGACGAAGTAGAGCCAGTCCCCCGGCGTCGGACTGATCGCGGCCCGGACCGCCTCCTCACCCGGATTGTCGATCGGCGTGGGCGGCAGACCCATGCGCTGATACGAGTTGTAGGGGCTGTCGATCTTGGTGTCGTCCAGCGTCGTCGTCAGGGTGCTGCGGTTGAGCGCGTAGTTCAGGGTGGAGTCCATCTGGAGCGGCATGCCGCGTTCCAGGCGGTTGAAGACGACACGCGCGACCTTGCCCATGTCGGCCTTGGTGCCGGCCTCGGCCTGCACGATGCTGGCGATGGTGACGGCCTGATAGACGTTCATGGCGTTGCGCTGGGCGCCCGCGGCGATGGGGGCGCCGTTGAACTTCTCGTTGGCCGTGTCCACCATCTGCGTGAGCAGCGCTTCCGGCGTCGAGGTGTCGGTCAGGGGATACGTCGCCGGGAAGAGATAGCCCTCGGGGTTGCCGTCGGCGTCGTTCGGCAGCTTGAGGCCGGCCTGGGTGAGGGACTTCCTGGTGGTGCCGGAGGGCAGTTCGAGGGCCTTGTCGACGGCTGTGTAGATCTGGCTCGCGCGGTAGCCCTCGGGGATGAGCAGGGTGGTGGGCTTGGCGGGCCGGTCGTCTTCGAGCGTCAGCAGCGGCACCGCCACGGCGGTGCCGGCCACGACGGCCCCGGTCGCGATGAGGGCGATTCGGCCCCTGCGCGTCAGTCGGATCGTGCTCCGTGGCGGAGTGTTCGTCTGCATGCGGGCACGGTAACCCGTATATCGTCACAATTCCGGCATATCTTCATCTTGTCGGTGGGGTTGTGTTGGGGTGCGTCGGGGTCGTCGGGCGCGGGCCAGTGGTGTGCCGCGCGCACCTCTGTCCCATTTGCCCCATCGGCTCCAATTGATCGTCCCGGTTACCCCATGGGCTCCAGTTGGGCGTCCCGGCGGACCAGGTCCGCGTATCGGCCGTCGCGGGTCAGGAGTTCGTCGTGCGTGCCGCGTTCGACCGCCCGGCCGGCCTCCAGGACCACAATCTGGTCGGCGCCCCGGATGGTGGACAGGCGGTGCGCGATGGTGAGGGTGGTGCGGCCCGCCGACAGCGCGTCGATGGCGTCCTGCACAGCCTGCTCGGTACGGGTGTCCAGCGCGCTGGTGGCCTCGTCGAGCAGCAGTACCGGCGGGTCGCGCAGAATGGTGCGGGCGATGGCCAGCCGCTGCTTCTCACCGCCGGAGAAGCGGTGGCCGCGCTCGCCGACCACGGTGTCGTACCCGTCGGGCAGTGACGCGATGTGGTCGTGGATCTGGGCGGCGCGGGCGGCGGCGTACAGCTCCTCGTCGGTCGCGTCGGGCTTGGCGAAGCGCAGGTTGTCGGCGACGGAGGAGTGGAAGAGATACGTCTCCTGGGAGACGACGCCCACCCCGCGCGCGAGGGTGTCGAAGTCGAGGTCGCGGACGTCGACCCCGTCGAGGGTGACCCGGCCGCCGGTCACGTCGTACAGCCGTGGCACCAGGTGGCCGAGCGTCGACTTGCCCGCGCCGGTCGTACCGACGATCGCGAGGCTGCCGCCCGCGGGGACGGTGAGGTCGATGCCGTCGAGGACGGGGCTGGACTTGTCGTCGTAACGGAACTCGACGTTCTCGAAGCGGACCTCGCCCTTGATGTGGTCGAGGTGGACCGGGCGGTCGCGCTCGGTGATGTCGATGGGCAGGTCGAGGTACTCGAAGATGCGCTGGAAGAGGGCGAGCGACGCCTGGATCTGCACACCGGTGCCGAGCAGACTGACGGCCGGGCGGAACAGGCCCTGCTGAAGGGAGACGAAGGCGACGATCGTGCCGATGGAGACGTCCGGGCCGCCGGTGTTCATGGCGAGGCCCGCGGTCCAGTAGATGACCGCCGGCATGGCGGCCATGACGATGGTGATGACGGCCATGCGCCAGCGGCCCGCCATGCTGGAGCGGACCTCCAGGTCCACCAGGCGCTCGGACTCGTCGGCGAACGAGCCGGTGAGCGAGTCGGAACGGCCCATCGTGCGGCCGAGCAGAATGCCGCTGACCGACAGCGACTCGGTGACCGTGGCGGCCATCGCGGCCATCTGCTTCTGCCGCTGATTGGTGATCTTCCGGCGTTCGTCGCCGACCCGGCGGCTGATCCATACGAAGACGGGCAGCAGCAGGAGCGAGACGATCGTCAGCCGCCAGTCGAGGGCGACCATCGCGACGATCGTGGCGATCACGCTGGTGGCATTGGAGACCAGGGAGGTCGCGGTGGAGGTGACGGTCGCCTGCATGCCGCCGATGTCGTTGGCGATGCGGGACTGCACCTCGCCGGTGCGGGTGCGGGTGAAGAAGGCCAGCGACATGCGCTGGAGGCGGCCGTAGACGGCGGTGCGCAGATCGTGCATGACGCGCTGGCCGACGGTGGTCGAGATCAGGGTCTGGAGGACGCCGAAGATGCTGGTCAGCACGGCACTGAGGATCATGCCGAGGGCGAGCAGCGTGAGCAGACCGGTGCGGCCCTGCGGGATCGCGGTGTCGAGGATCGCCTTCAGCAGGAACGGCGTGGCGACGGAGACGAGGGCGGCGGCGCCGACCAGGAGGCCGACGACCGTGAGCCGGGCGCGGTAGGGACGGAAGAGGGCGAGGATACGGCGGACCTGGTGGGGCTGGGTCTGGTCATCGCCCTCGGGGTGGTTGCGGGTCGGGCGCGGACGCGTCTTCTCGTCACCGGCGAGCCGGTTCCGGGTCGGGCGCGGATACGCCTCGTCGTCGCCCTCGATCGGCTTCCGGGCCAGGTCGTGGCGGCGGCCGGAGCGGATCCGTTCGGGTTCGTGATCGGGGTGCATGGGCTCCTTCGGAGGGGGAGTCGATGATGTCTGGCGGAGCTTAGCTCATTGTTACCTATACTCACAATGAACAGGGTGCTGATATTGTTCCCGCATGACCACCCCCGACCCCGACGGCCTGCTCGCCGAGCAGTTGCTGCGGTTCACCCGCCGGGTGCACCGCATCCAGAAACGCCATCTGGAGCACAGCGACCTGGGCATCACCCCGGCCCAGTCCCGGCTGCTGCGCACACTCGCGCATTTCTCGACGCCGCCCCGCATGGCCGATCTGGCCACGCGCCTGGAGGTGGTGCCGCGGGCCGTGACGAGCCTGGTCGACGGGCTGGAGGCGAGCGGCAAGGTACGACGGGCGCCCGACCCGAACAATCGCCGGGTGATCCGGATCGAACTGACGGACGACGGGCGCAAGGCGCTGCGCGCGCTGCGGGACGCCCGCCGGGCGGCGGCCGAGGAGATCCTGGCCCCGCTGACCACCGATCAGCGCGCCGAGTTCGGGGGGCTGCTGGACACACTGATCGACGGGGGGCCTGCGCGGGGGTGCTGAGGGGACACCTGTGCGGGCGGGCCGACGGGGCATCGGCGGGGGCGCGGCCAGGATTCCCGAGGGCGTCCACGCGGGCGGGCCGACGGGACGCAACGTGACGTAGACGCGGGCGCGCGAAGGGCTCCCCGAGCCCCCGAGGGCGCTCAGCCGCGCTGCCGGTTCTCCGCGAGAACGCCCTGGACCGCCATGACCGTACGGTCGTAGCAGCCGTACGGTCGTAGCCGTCCCGCGGTCGCAACAAACGTACGGTCGTAGCCGTCGCACGGTCGTAGCCGTCGCACGGTCCCAGCAATCGTACGGTCGCGGCAGCCGTACGCTCCCGGCAGCCGGTACGGCCGTAGCAGTCGTCCGATCCGTGCCGCCGATGGCGCTCGCTCGGCGCAGCGATGTCCAATGCCCGATGCCCTGCCGCTGGTCGCGCGGCACGCTCGCGGTGCAGGTGGCGCAGCCGGTGCGGCTGGCACCGAGCCACGCCCCGGAGGCCGTCCGGTCACCCCGGATCCCGGGGACGCCCGCATCCCCACCACGGAAAACCGTTTGCCTTCTCCCACCCCCCGGAGCGAACCTTGCACGGTTTGCTGCCGACGCGCACGGTGGCCGCCCGTAATCGACCACCACGTTCCGTAATCACCATCCACGCATCCGACCCGTTCACATCGTGAGCCAATACCGTCCACCCCTTGATACGAGCCGCTGGGACACCATGCAGATCCAAGACCTTCCGTACCTCGATCCCGGTGTACCGGACGCGCGTTCGGGGCCACGGTTCCTGAGGTGGCTGTTCCGGAATCAGCTGGGCGGGCAGCTCAAGGCGCTGGCCTGGGGGGTGCTGCACTTCACTTCGGTCTCGGCGATGCCGTTCTGCGTCGGGCTGGCGATCGAGGCCGTCGTCGACCGGTCCGGTGAACGGCTGGCCGCCGCCGGCGGGCTGCTGGCGCTGGCCGGGGCGGGTGTGGCGATCGGCGATACCTTCCTGCACCGCACGGCGGTCACCAACTGGATCACCGCCGCCGCCCGGGTCCAGCAACTGCTCGCCCGCAAGGCCGCGCAGCTCGGCTCGGGGCTGACCCGGCGGGTCGCGGCGGGTGAGGTCGTCGCGGTGTCCACCGGTGATGTCGAGAAGATCGGATGGTTCGTGGAGGCCGTGTCGCGGTTCACCGCGGCGCTGCTGACCGTCGTGATCGTCGCCGTCGGACTCGTCGTCTACCAGCCCGCGCTCGGTGTCGTGGTCGCCGTCGGCCTGCCGGTGCTCGCGCTCTCGGTGCTGCCGCTGCTGCCCCGCGCCACCCGCCGCGCCGACGTCCAGCGCGAGAAAGCGGGCCACGCCACGGAACTCGCCTCGGACACGGTGGCCGGGCTGCGCGTACTGCGCGGCATAGGCGGTGAGGAACTCTTCCTCGACCGCTACCGCAGCGCCTCCCAGGAGGTCCGCCACGCGGCCGTGCGCAGCGCCCGGATGTGGGCCCTGATCGCCGCGATCCAGGTACTGCTGCCGGGCCTGCTGCTCATCGGGGTCGTCTGGTACGGCATCGGGCTGGCCCGCGAGGGGACCATCAGCGTCGGCGAGCTCGTCACCGTCTACAGCGCGGTGATGATCCTCAGTTATCCGCTGCGGCACTTCGAGGAGATCGCCATGGCGTACTCCTTCTCCCGTCCGTCGGCGCGGCGGGCCGCGCGCGTGCTGTCGCTGGAGCGGGCGACCGACACCCGCGGATCGCGGGAGGTCGACGTGCCCGCCGGGGATCTGTACGACCCGGACACCGGGCTGCTCGCGCCGACCGGCCGGCTCACCGCGGTGGTGTGCGGCGACCCCGACGCGGCGGGCCTGCTGGCCGAGCGGCTCGGCGGGCATCCGTCGGAGCCGGGGACGTCCGTGCTGCTGGACGGCGTACCGCTGGACGAGTTGCCGCTGGAGTCGGCGCGCACCGCCGTGCTGGTCCAGGACAAGGACCCGGTGCTGCTCTCCGGCACCCTGCGCGAACTGCTCGACGTACCGGGCTCCGGCACGGTCGCGCCCGAGGCGGCACTGGCCGCCGCGCAGTGCGAGGACGTGCTCGCGGCGCTGGTCCAGGGCTCGCTCGGCGTGACCGACCCGCTGGACGCGCATCTGACCGAACGCGGCCGGTCCCTCTCCGGCGGCCAGCGGCAGCGGCTGGCGCTCGCGCGCTCGCTGATCACGGACCCCGAGGTGCTGGTCCTGGACGAGCCGACCTCGGCCGTCGACTCGCACACCGAGGCCCGGATCGCGCGGGGCGTGCGGGAGCTGCGCAAGGGCCGTACGACGGTGGTGTTCACGTCGTCACCCCTGCTGCTGGACCGGGCCGACCGGGTGGTGCTGGTGCACGAGGGCGCGGTCGCCGCCGTGGGCGCGCACCGCGAACTGGTGCGCACCGAGCCGCGGTACCGGGCGGTGGTGACGCGGGAGACAGCCGAGGAAGCCACCGCGGTCACCACGACCGCTGCGGTCACCACGACCACCATGACCCCGGCGCCCGCGGTCACCACGGCCGCCACGGCCACTGCGGTCACCACGGCCGCCGCTGCGGCCCTGGCGGCCACGGCCGCGACCCTGACGGCCGCCCCGCAGCGTGACGGTGGCGACGTGGACACCGCAGGGCGCGGCGTCGCCCGGGAAGCGATCGAAGAGCCCCAAGGGCTGGAACCGCTGGACGAGATCGAGGAGAGCGCATGATCGGCGTGGCGCCACCGGCGTACGACCCGGCCGCCCCGACGACCGCGAGCACCCTGCCGGTCGGGGCCCCGGCCACCGTGCGCGCGTACGTGACGGAACTGTTCCGCCGCCACCGACGGGCCTTCCTGATCCTGATGGGCGTGAACACGGCCGCCGTGGTCGCGTCCATGGTCGGCCCGTATCTGCTGGGCGGCCTGGTGGAGCGGGTCTCCGACGACGCCCGGGAACTCCACCTCCAGCTCACCATCGGGGTGTTCCTCGCCGCGCTGCTCATGCAGGCGGTCTTCGTACGGCAGGTGCGACTGCGCGGGGCGATGCTCGGCGAGCGGATGCTGGCCGATCTGCGCGAGGACTTCCTGGTGCGGTCGGTCGGGCTGCCGCCGGGCGTGCTGGAGCGGGCCGGGACGGGTGATCTGCTGTCCCGGATCACCACCGACATCGACCGGCTCGCCAACGCCATGCGCGAGGCCGTGCCGCAACTGTCCATCGGTGTGGTGTGGGTGGCGCTGCTGCTGGGCGGTCTGGTCATCACGGCGCCGCCGCTGGCCGCCGCCGTCCTGGTGGCGCTGCCGCTGCTGATCGTGGGCTGCCGCTGGTACTTCCGGCGGGCGCCGTCGGCGTACCGCTCGGAGGCCGCCGGGTACGCGGCGGTCGCCGCCGCCCTGGCCGAGAGTGTGGATGCCGGACGCACCATCGAGGCGCACCGCCTCGGGGATCGGCGCACCTCGCTGTCGGACCAGCGGGTCAAGGAGTGGACCGCGTGGGAGCGGTACACCCTGTGGCTGCGGTCGGTGCTCTTCCCGATCATCAATGTCACCCACGTGACCGTCCTCGGGTCGGTGCTCATGGTCGGCGGCGTCTTCGTCCTCCAGGGCTGGATCGACGTCGGTCAGCTGACGACCGGGGCACTGATCGCGCAGATGCTGGTCGACCCCGTGGGGCTGATCCTGCGCTGGTACGACGAGCTCCAGGTCGCCCAGGTGTCGCTGGCGCGGCTCGTCGGCGTCCGCGACATCGAACCCGACGCCGGTGACGCCTCGCTGACGCCCGAGGGCCGCCATGTGCGCGCCGACCACGTGCACTTCGGGTACGTGGAGGGCGTGGACGTCCTGCGCAAGGTGTCCCTGGAGGTCGCGCCCGGCACCCGGATGGCGCTCGTCGGCCCGTCCGGCGCGGGCAAGTCCACGCTGGGGCGGCTGCTCGCCGGGATCTACGGCCCGCGCACCGGCCGGGTGACCCTGGGCGGCGCCGAACTCTCCGGCATGACCGCGGAGCGGGTCCGCTCCCATGTGGCGCTGGTCAACCAGGAGCACCATGTGTTCGTCGGCTCCGTGCGCGACAATCTGCGGCTGGCCCGCGCCGACGCCGGGGACGCGGAGCTGTGGGCGGCGCTCGGCGCGGTCGACGCGGACGGCTGGACGCGTGCCCTCGACAAGGGCCTGGACACGGAGGTCGGCTCCGGCAGCCTGGCCCTCACCCCTGCGCAGGCCCAGCAGATCGCCCTCGCCCGGCTGGTCCTGGCCGACCCGCACACCCTGGTCCTGGACGAGGCGACGTCCCTGCTCGACCCGCGCGCGGCCCGCCACCTCGAACGCTCGCTGGCCCGTGTCCTCGACGGCCGCACCGTCGTCGCCATCGCCCACCGCCTGCACACCGCCCACGACGCGGACGTCATCGCCGTCGTCGAGGACGGCCGCATCAGCGAACTGGGCAGCCACGATGAGCTGGTCGCGGCGGATGGGGCCTATGCGGCGCTGTGGCGGTCCTGGCATGGGTGACGGGGGGTAGGCGGGGCGGGTGGTCACGGTGGGGCGTGCGTTGTGGCGCTGTGTGGGGAGGGTGGGGTACGGGGGTGAGCTGACGCGCTGAGCGGGGGTGCGGCGCGAGCGAGCCGAGGCGCTGCGGGCCGTGGGGCGCGGGCGGGCCGTGGGGCGCGGTCGGGCTGTGGGGCGCGGGCGGGTCGTGGGACGCGGTCGGGCCGTGGGACGCGGTCGGGCCGAGGCGCTGCGGGCGGGCCGAGGCGGTGCGGGCGGGCCGAGGCGGTGCGGGCGGGCCGAGGCGGTGCGGGCGGGCCGAGGCGGTGAACGGGAGGGGCAGTGTGAGCATGAGCTGAGGCGTCGCGCCACGGGGCAGCTCGTCCCCGTACCCCGCATACCCGCACTGCTCCCCAGCTCCGCCCGTGCACGGCTGAACCCAGCCCCCCTCCCAGCTGAACCCACCCCTCCGATGGGCGCACCCTCCCGACCGCTCACCCCTCCGCACAATCTCCGTCACCCTCCGCCCCGTGGCGTTGCGCGGTGCCGAAGGGGGATGGAAGGGTGGATACCGGCATCGGGGCCCTCTCCACCACCTGGAGGTACCTGTGAACAGCGGCGACGGATGGGGAGACGACGTCTACCAGCCCGACGGATCCGAGGTCCAGGACGACGCGGGGCTGCTCGACCCGGAGGACACCCTGGTCGACGACGGTGTCGACGACCCCCTCGACCGTGGCTGGTCCCCTCCGGAGCGTCCGTGGGCGGTGGAGCGCGACGACGTCACCGCCGCCGAACGGCACCAGGGCGAGAGCCTGGACCAGCGGCTGGCCGAGGAACTGCCCGACCTCGCCGGACCCGACCGCGACAGCGACGGCCTCGGCGACGCCGAGGGCACCGACGGCGAACTGTGCGACAACGAGGTCGGTGCCGCCCGCTCCGGCCGGCTCGTCGCCCCCGACGAGGGCGCGCACGAGGACGAGGAGAGCGCCCTGGTCGCCACGGACGTCGGCATCGACGGGGCCGCGGCGTCGGCCGAGGAGGCCGCGATGCATGTCGTCGACGAGGACTCCCTCCCGAGCTGACCCGCCATGACAGGGCCCGCCACGACTGGGCCCGCACCGGCCGAGCCCGCACCCGCCTGACCCGCCGCCCGGATCCCAGGGGACGTCACGAGCGAGGTCACCCAAGCCGTCCGTCGTCCGCACGCCCGCCGGCCACCCCGCCGGCGCTGTCAGAGGAGCCACGATGCAGCAGAACAAGCAGCCCGACTACCACCCCGTCGTCTTCCGTGACCGCGCCGCCGGCTACGCCTTCCTCACCCGGTCCACCGCGACCAGCGACACCACCATCGAATGGGACGACGGCGAGACCTACCCCGTCGTGGACGTCGAGATCTCCTCCGAGAGCCACCCCTTCTACACCGGCAAGGCCCGGACCGTGGACACCGAGGGCCGAGTCGCCCGCTTCGAGAAGCGCTACGGCTCCGGCGGCGGTTCCTCGGCCGACCCGGCGTGAGGAGTCCTGGAGACGTGCCCTCGGCGACACCGCCGGCCCCGGGAGTCCTTCCCGCTCTCCCGGGCGCCCCGGGTGGCGCTCGGCTCAGATGACGTTGAGCGCCGCGGCCCCGCCCACTCCCCCGAGCAGCAGGAACACCGGCATCAGCACCTTCAGCTCCACCCAGCTGCCCGCCCGGAACCGCAGGGCCTTCGGCGGGCCCAGCGGATACCAGCGCCTGCGGCCGATCGGGATCGGCCACAGGATCGGGCAGCCGGAGACGGTCAGCGCGTCCCCGACGCAGTGCACCAGGGAGCCCAGCACGATGGGCAGGCCCAGCCACAGATACTCCTGGCCGGGCTCCGTGAACAGCCAGTCCGCCCCATTGCCCGGCTTGTCCAGCACTCCGGCGAGGATCCAGGCACTGGTCGCCGCGAGCAGCCACACCAGTACGTCGCTGCTGGGGCGGGCCGCCCGCCACAGCAGGCCCTCGATGGCCAGCACCATGTGTATGAAGAGGATGGCCAGCACCGCCCAGCGTCCGCCCGTGATGGCCAGGACCGAGGCTCCGCCGCCGATCAGCAGGGCCCACACCCAGGTGTGGGTGAGTGTGCGGTGACCGCCGGTGCGGCGCGGGTCGCCCTGCTTCCTGGTCGCCTTGTAGACGGCGTAGGACAGCTTGTCGACGATCTCGCACAGCCAGCGCGATATCGGCCCGAAGGCCCGCGAGATGGTCGCGGCCTTGTGGTCGAGGTCCGGGGCGAGCGCGGCACCGGCGCAGATCAGGGCGCCGACGAGGAGGACCGGCCAGGGCATCGTGTGCCCGGCCGCGGCGGAGGCGGCGCCGACGCCGAGCCAGGCCGCGGCTCCCGACAGTGAGTGTGCTGGTCCCATCATCGCCGCTGCCCGCCCCATTCCTCATGTGCCGCTGTCCAGTTGACCGTGTGCGCTGACGCCACGTCGGCGACACAGCGTAGCGTTCGCGATCTTCGGGTCCGCGGCCGATTCCCCGCTCGGCCCGGAGGCCAGGCAAGATGGGGGCGTGACCCTCATCGATCAGCTGCCGCCGACCGCCGACCCCGACGCCCTCTACGACGCCTTCGAGTCGTGGGCCCAGGAGCGCGGTCTCACGCTCTATCCTCATCAGGAGGAGGCGCTGATCGAGGCCGTGTCGGGTGCGAACGTGATCGTCTCGACGCCGACCGGCTCCGGGAAGAGCATGATCGCGGCGGGCGCGCACTTCGCCGCGCTGGCCCGGGACGAGGTCACCTTCTACACCGCCCCGATCAAGGCGCTGGTGTCGGAGAAGTTCTTCGAGCTGTGCAAGATCTTCGGCACCGAGAATGTCGGCATGCTCACGGGCGACGCCTCCGTGAACTCCGACGCCCCGGTGATCTGCTGCACCGCCGAGGTGCTCGCCTCGATCGCTCTGCGTGACGGCAAGGGCGCGGATGTCGGCCAGGTCGTCATGGACGAGTTCCACTTCTACGCGGAGCCGGACCGGGGCTGGGCCTGGCAGATCCCGCTGCTGGAGCTGCCGCAGGCACAGTTCGTGCTGATGTCGGCGACGCTCGGTGATGTCGCGATGTTCGAGAAGGACCTCACCCGGCGCACCGGCCGCCCCACGTCGGTGGTCCGCTCGGGCACCCGCCCGGTCCCGCTCTCCTACGCCTACCGGCGCAGCCCGCTCACCGAGACCCTCACCGAGCTGCTGGAGACCCGGCAGGCCCCGGTCTATATCGTGCACTTCACGCAGGCCCAGGCCGTGGAGCGGGCGCAGGCGCTGATGAGCATCAACATGTGCTCGCGCGAGGAGAAGGAACAGATCGCCGAGCTGATCGGCAACTTCCGTTTCACCACCAAGTTCGGCCGCAATCTGTCCCGGTACGTCCGTCATGGCATCGGGGTGCACCACGCGGGGATGCTGCCCAAGTACCGGCGGCTGGTGGAGAAGCTCGCGCAGGCCGGTCTGCTGAAGGTCATCTGCGGCACGGACACCCTCGGTGTGGGGGTGAATGTCCCCATCCGTACGGTGCTGTTCACCGCGCTGACCAAGTACGACGGGAGCCGGGTGCGGACGCTGCGCGCCCGGGAGTTCCACCAGATCGCCGGGCGGGCGGGGCGCGCGGGCTTCGACACGGCGGGCTTCGTCGTGGCCCAGGCCCCGGAACATGTGGTCGAGAACGAGAAGGCGCTCGCCAAGGCCGGCGACGACCCGAAGAAACGCCGCAAGGTCGTCCGCAAGAAGGCCCCGGAGGGCTTTGTCGCCTGGAGCGAGGACACCTTCGACAAGCTGATCACCTCCGATCCGGAGCCTCTGACCTCCCGTTTCCGGGTCACGCACACCATGCTGCTGTCGGTGATCGCCCGGCCCGGCAACGCCTTCGACGCGATGCGTCACCTCCTGGAGGACAACCACGAGCCGCGCAAGCAGCAGCTGCGGCACATCCGGCGGGCGATCGCCATCTACCGCTCGCTGCTGGACGGCGGCATCGTCGAGAAACTGGACCAGCCGGACGCGGAGGGCCGGATCGTCCGGCTCACCGTCGATCTCCAGCAGGACTTCGCGCTCAACCAGCCGCTGTCCACCTTCGCCCTCGCCGCCTTCGAACTCCTCGATCCCGCGTCGCCCTCCTACGCCCTCGACATGGTCTCGGTCGTGGAGTCCACGCTGGACGATCCGCGCCAGATCCTGGCCGCCCAGCAGAACAAGGCGCGCGGCGAGGCCGTGGCCGCGATGAAGGCGGACGGCGTCGAGTACGAGGAGCGCATGGAGCGCCTCCAGGACGTCACCTACCCCAAGCCGCTGGAGGAGCTGCTCTTCCACGCGTACGACACCTACCGCAGGAGCCACCCCTGGGTCGGGGACCATCCGCTGTCGCCGAAGTCGGTCGTCCGGGACATGTACGAGCGGGCGATGTCCTTCACCGAACTGGTCTCGCACTACGAACTGGCGCGCACCGAGGGGATCGTGCTGCGCTATCTCGCCGGCGCCTACAAGGCGCTCGACCACAACATCCCCGACGATCTGAAGTCGGAGGACCTCCAGGATCTGATCGAGTGGCTGGGCGAGATGGTCCGCCAGGTCGACTCCAGCCTCCTCGACGAGTGGGAGCAGCTCGCCAACCCGGAGGAGATGACCGCGGAGGAGGCCCGGGAGAAGGCCGACGAGGTCAAGCCGGTCACCACCAACGCACGTGCCTTCCGGGTGCTGGTCCGCAACGCGCTGTTCCGCCGGGTCGAACTCGCCGCTCTCGACCAGGTCGGCGAACTCGGCGAGATGGACACCGAGTCCGGCTGGGACGCGGACGCGTGGGGCGAGGCGATGGACAAGTACTGGGACGAGTACGAGGATCTGGGCACCGGTCCCGACGCCCGGGGTCCGAAGCTGCTCGTCATCCAGGAGGAGCCGCAGAACAGTCTGTGGCGGGTCCGGCAGATCTTCGACGACCCGAACGGCGACCACGACTGGGGCATCAGCGCCGAGATCGACCTGACGGCGTCCGACGCCGAGGGCCGGGCGGTGCTGCGGATCACCGACGTCGGACAGCTGTGACCTGCCCGGAAGAACAGCTTTCCTGAGGACACCCCGAAAGACGACAGCCCACAGCACTCCCCAGAGGACCGACATGACGAACCCCGCCGACCGGCTTGTCGACCTGCTCGACCTGGAGCAGATCGAGGTCAACATCTTCCGGGGCCGCAGCCCCCAGGAGTCGCTCCAGCGGGTCTTCGGCGGGCAGGTGGCCGGCCAGGCGCTGGTCGCGGCCGGCCGCACCACGGAGGGCGACCGCCCGGTGCACTCGCTGCACGCGTACTTCCTGCGCCCGGGCCGCCCGGGGGTGCCGATCGTGTACCAGGTCGAACGGGTGCGGGACGGCAGGTCCTTCACCACCCGCCGGGTCACCGCCATACAGCAGGGCCGCACGATCTTCAATCTCACCGCCTCCTTCCACAAGCCCGAACAAGGTCCCTTCGAGCACCAGCTGCCGCCCGCGAGAAAGGTCCCGGACCCGGAGTCGCTGCCGACGGTCTCGGACGAGATCCGGGCGCATCTGGGCACGCTCCCCGAGCAGCTGGAACTCATGGCGCGCCGCCAGCCCTTCGACATCCGCTACGTGGACCGGCTGGGCTGGACGCCCGAGGAGATCAAGGACGCCGAGCCGCGCAGCGCCGTGTGGATGCGGGCGGTCGGCCCGCTGGGCGACGACCCGCTGGTGCACACCTGCGCGCTGACCTACGCCAGTGACATGACCCTCCTCGACGCGGTCCGCATCCCGATCGAACCCCTGTGGGGTCCGCGGAACTTCGACATGGCCTCGCTGGATCACGCCATGTGGTTCCACCGGCCGTTCCGCGCGGACGAGTGGTTTCTGTACGACCAGGAGTCACCGATCGCGACCGGTGGACGGGGCCTGGCCCGCGGCCGGATCTACGACCTCCAGGGACGTCTGCTGGTGTCCGTCGTCCAGGAAGGGCTGTTCCGGGTGCGGTAGCTCATGGGCTGCGGCGCCGGAGCCAGCCGAGGAGACCTCGCGATGGCCCGTGGCCGGCCGCCGGGTGGTCGGGCCGTGGCCGGCCGGTCCTCGGCTGGTCGGCCGCTGTCGGCCCGGGTGCGGGTGTCGCGGTCGGTGGCGTGGGCCTCGGCGCCGGACGTGGCGCGGGGCGCAGGTCGCGGGCCTCGGCCAGCGCTTGGGCCAGATCGGTCCGGAGCCAGTCGATCTCGTCGAGGTCACTGGCGGTCATGAGGTCGGACGCGAGGTCCGCCGTCGGTGATCCCGGGGGGCCGTAGGTGGGCGGCACGGGCCTGAAGCGGTTGAGGTGGGCCCGCTCGTAGGGGTCCCTGATGAGGTCCGGGACGAGCGTCTGGTCCAGGATCGACGCGATGGCCGCGGCCTGCGCCCATGGGTCGTCGGATTGGCGCAGCAGGAGGCCGAGGTGGCGTCCCCGCCAGTTGCGCGGGCGCAGGTCCAGTCCGCCGTCGAGCTGGCTGCGCATTCCCTCGGAGAAGCGGCCCTTGAGGTGGGCTGCGTTGCGCTCGTCGGCTGCGAACTGGCGCAGTTCGTCGGCGAGATAGAGCCAGACGAGGGCGCGGTAGCGGTTGAAGTAGAAGGAGACGGGGACCAGCAGGCCCAGCTTGGCGAGGCGGCTGAGCCGGGACGCGGGCACGTCCATGATCTTCCCGCCCTCGGGGGCGGCGACCGCCCGGATGCCCTCCCGCAGCAGCTGCGGGAATCCGTCCTCCGCGCGCAGCCGCTCGATCTCGGCGCGGGTGACACGGCGGCCCCCGCCGGCCGGATCGGGTACGGAGCGGACGCGGCCGAGCCGGACGCCCAGTTCGAGTTCGATACGTTTCAGGCCCAGTTCCCGGGCGGCGCGGCTGATGGTCCACAACGCGCTGTCCGGTCGGGCGATGGTGTTGCCTGACATGGTCGGTCTCCCCCGTGGAGTCGTTCGCTCACGCTGTGTGCGTTCGCGGTGACACCACGGTAGCCGTCGCGTCCGATCTCGTGGCGGGCCTGTGGATAACTTCATCGGAGTGGGAGAAACCGCAGGTCAGCTGTCTGTGACGGGATTCCGCTCGGGTTGCCGGGTGTCCACGCCGAGGTGTTCGCCGACCCGGTTGACGAGCAGGGTCATCTCGTAGGCGATGCGGCCGATGTCGGCTTGCGCGCCGCTGAGGACGCACAGGCAGCTGCCGTGGCCGGCGGCGGTGACGAACAGCACCGCGTCCTCGAACTCGACCATGGTCTGCCGTACCCCGCCGGCGCCGAAGTGCCGCCCTGACCCTTTGGCCAGGCTGTGGAGTCCGGAGGCGACGGCGGCGAGGTGTTCGGCGTCCTCGCGTCGCAGTCCGGTGCTGGCCCCGGTGACCAGTCCGTCGTTGGACAGGACGAGTGCGTGCCGCACGTGGTCGACGCGCTCGGTCAGATCGTCGAGCAGCCAGCCGAGTCCCTTGCCGGTCCGCGCCATGGTCCCGCCCTCTCGTGGTGACTTCGCCTCCTGCTGCCGGATCTCCACGGCACCGGGGAAATCCCCCGCCAGCCTTCCCCACCGGACGGCCCGTGGGCAAGGAGGATGGCGGGCATGGCACAGAAGATGACCGACGACGAATGGCGGGCGTTCGTCTCGCACGGCACCCGTACCGGAAAGCTCGCGACCGTGCGCGCCGACGGAAGTCCGCATGTGGCGCCCATCTGGTTCGTGCTGGACGGGGACGAGTTGGTGTTCAACACCGGGAAGGAGAGCGTCAAGGGGCGCAATCTGCTGCGGGACGGCCGGATCTCGCTGTGTGTGGACGACGACCGGCCGCCGTTCGACTTCGTGATCGTGCGGGGTCATGCCCGGATCTCCGAGGATCTGGACGAGCTGCGGCGCTGGTCGGCCCGGATCGGGGCCCGGTACATGGGTGAGGAGCGTGCCGCGGAGTTCGGCGAGCGCAACGGTGTCCCGGGCGAGCTGCTGGTCCGCGTGTCGATCGAGAAGGTGCTCGCGGAGAAGGAGATCGCGGGCTGATCCGGTTCCGGGGACGCGCCCCCGGGTGGGGCGCGGCGGCAGCCGGCCGGCCGGTTCTGGTCGGACGGCTGCCGCTTCGCCCCACCGGGCGTGCCCCGTGCCGGTCAGCTCACCGAGTCCAGCAGCCGGGCGGTGTGCATTCGTCCGGCGTACTCGACCAGCCGGATCAGTACCTCCTTGCCCGAGTCGCGGTCGCGGGCGTCGCACAGGACGACGGGGGTGCCGCTGTCCAGATCGAGCGCCCGGCAGACGTCCTGTGTGCCGTACGAGCGGGCGCCCGCGAAGCAGTTGACGGCGACCACGAACGGAATGTGGCGGTGCTCGAAGTAGTCCACCGCCGGGAAGCAGTCCTGGAGGCGCCGGGTGTCGGCGAGGACGACGGCGCCGAGGGCGCCCTGGGCCAGTTCGTCCCACAGGAACCAGAACCGGTCCTGGCCCGGTGTGCCGAACAGGTAGAGGGACAGGCCGGAGCGGATCGTGATCCGGCCGAAGTCCATGGCGACGGTGGTCGTGACCTTCCTGTCCACGCCACCGGTGTCGTCCACCAGCTGGCCGGCCTCGCTGAGCAGTTCCTCGGTGCGCAGGGGCCTGATCTCACTGACCGCGCCCACCAGGGTGGTCTTGCCCACGCCGAATCCACCGGCGACCAGGATTTTCAACGCCATGGCGGCCGTGTCGCCGTGGGTGACGTCGGATGTCTCGGAGACCATCGATCACTTCTCTCGGGGGTGCGGGCAATGAGGGCTGCGTCGAAGGGAGTGCCGCGCTCCGGCGAGATTCCGGTGCGGCTCGGACGTGCGTGCGGTTCGAGGGTACGTAGGGTTCGGGTGCGTACGGTTCGAACGTGGGCGAATCGGGTGGGTGTTCGTCGGTATGTGCGGCTCGGGGATGTGCGGCTCGGGTGTGTGTGCGAAGGCAGCATCATGGCAACGGCGCTGTTCCGGCGGGGGTTGGGACCGCTAATTGCCCGATGTGACCGACTCATGCCCAAGTGCTGCCCGCTTGGGTGCACAAGTCGGCTCCGGATGAGGGTTCCGCCGGTCACGGATGATCCCTGGTGTCATCCACGGCGCCCACGATCCCGCGTCTACAGTGCGCGCAATCCCGCGATCACCTCACGCAGAATCCGTTCGTCGGGCAGTTGCGCGGGCGGTACGGGGCGGGTGACGGTGACGCGTCCCAGTTCCAGGAGGTCGCCGAGCAGCACCCGGACGACGCCCACCAGGAGGTCCGCGCCCGCGGCCAGTTCGGCCAGGGACTGGGTCTCCACCCGGCACAGGTCGAGGAGCATCCGGTGCTCCGGCCCGAGCGCCGCCTCGTCGTCCAGCGCCGGGGCGGCGGGATCGAGTGTGACCAGGGTGATCAGGTCGAACTGCACACCGTTCGGGCCGGACTGGGTGCGTCCGCCGGTCATGGCGTACGGGCGTACCAGGGGCCCCGCCTCGCCGTCGTACCACTGGCTGCCCTGCTCGCGCGGGGCGCCGGTCATGGCGCCGGTCGTCGCATCGGTCATGTCGTCGGTCATCGGGAGTGGTCTTCCGGCCTCATCCTGCGGCGGGCGGGCGGGCGCCGACACGCGGTGCGGTGTACAAGTGCTCGCCGACCCGCCGTACGAGGCGCGCCATCTCGTAGGCGACCAGGCCGATGTCGGCGGTCACTGCGGTGATCAGGGCGAGACAGGAGCCCTCCCCGGCGGCGGCCACGAACAGGAAGCCGTCGTCCATCTCCACCATGGTCTGCCGCACGCCGCCCGCGCCGAAGTGCCGTCCGGCGCCCTTCGCGAGGCTGTGGAAGCCTGAGGCGACGGCGGCGAGGTGTTCGGCGTCCTCACGCCGGAGGCCGCTCGACGCGCCGACGGCGAGCCCGTCGTTGGAGAGCACGACGGCGTGCCGTACCTCGCTCACGCGCATCACCAGGTCGTCCAGCAGCCAGTCGAGTTCGCCGGACGGCTGGGCGGTCCGGGTTCCTGGGTCCTGGATCATGCGGGGTCTCCTTCGGTGCTGTGGCTGCCGGGGAAGGGATCGGAGGCGACGCGGTGGCCGGGTCGTCGCCCGCCGCCGCGCGCCCAGCCGTCGCGATAGGCGGCCATGCGGTCCCGTACGAGTTCGGGGGTGCGTTTCTCGTCGGCGGCCGGGCCGGGCTGCTCAGGGGGCTGTTCGGTGTGTTCGCGGAGTTGCGGGGCGAGGTTGGCCTGGCGGACCCGGCGGGGCAGGTCCTCGCTCCCGGTCTCCGGGGGTTCTTCCTGGGGGCGGTGCAGGCGCAGGGCGGTGACGCCGGGGGGTGGCGTGGGGTCGGGTGCCATCGGTGGCACGAGGGCGGGTCGTCCGGGCGGTGCGCTCACGGCTTCCTGGGGTCCGGGACCGGCGGGCACGCGCGCGTAGGCGTGTTCCGACTGCTGCGGCTCGGGCGCGACCCCGGTGGCGGAACGTTCCTCCACCGGGGCGGCCTGGGTGTGGAGCAGGGCGGTCGGCAGCAGCACGACGGCGGTGGTGCCGCCATAGGGCGAGGTTTTCAGATGGACCTTGACGCTGTGGCGTGCCGCGAGCCTGCTGACCACGAAGAGGCCGAGCCGGTCGCTGTCGAACAGGTCGAGCGTCTCTGACTCGGCGATCCGCCGGTTCGCGTCGGCGAGGGTCTCCGCGCCCATGCCCAGGCCGCGGTCCTCGATCTCCAGGGCGTAGCCGTTGCCGACGGGCTCGCCGCTCACGCGCACGCGCGTGTGCGGGGGCGAGAACTGGGCGGCGTTCTCGACGAGTTCGGCGAGGAGATGGGTGAGGTCGGCGACGGCGGCGCCGGCGACGGACGCCTCGGGGAGCCGGCGTACCTCCACGCGCGCGTAGTCCTCGATCTCGGAGACGGCGGCGCGCACGACGCTGGTCAGGGAGACCGGCATCCGCCAGGCCCGGCCTGGCGCGGCGCCGGAGAGGATGATCAGGCTCTCGGCGTGGCGGCGCATGCGCGTGGTGAGGTGGTCGAGGCGGAAGAGGTCGCTCAGTTCGCTGGGGTCGTCGGAACGGCGCTCCATGCTGTCCAGCAGGCTCAGCTGGCGGTGCACCAGGACCTGGCTGCGGCGGGCGAGGTTGACGAAGACTCCGGAGATGCCGCTGGCCAGCTCGGCGCGTTCCACGGCGGCCCGCAGCGCGGCCCGGTGCACGGTGGTGAGGGCCTCGGCGACCTGCCCGGTCTCGTCCTCGGCCGGCGGCCCGGGAGGGGCCTCCGCGCGGATGTCGATCTCGTCGCCCTTGCGCAGTCGGCGCATCGCCTCGGGCAGTTTGCGGCGGGCGATCTCCAGGGCGCTGTTGCGCAGGGTGACCAGTTCGACGACGAGGGCGCGGCCGATGCGTACGGAGATGACGAGCGAGGCGGCGACGGCGGCGAGGCCCAGCAGCACCGCGGCGCCCGCGGGCGTGAGCAGGCCCCGGGTGAACGGGTCGGCCTGCTCGGCGACGCCCCGCGCGGCGTCCCGTTCGATGGTCCGCATGCCGCCCTGCACGCGCGCGTGGGCGTCGTTCCAGTCGTCCTCCGGCGCCGCGGCGACCGCGCGTTCGCCAGGGGCGCTCGTGAGGATCTCCTCCTCCAGGGCGGCAAGGACGGCGTAGTCGGCGCCGTCGGCGAGCCGCTGCCAGGCCGCGCGTTCGGGGCCGCGCAGATCGGCGACGGCGGACTCGGTGAAGGCACGGCGGGTCTCGGCGGCCCCGGTGAACAGGCGCAGCCGCTCGCCGGACAGCCCATCGGCGAGGCGCGCGCTGGACAGCAGGACGTTCTCCTGGGCCAGGGCCTCGCCCGCGCGGGAGAATTCGAGCAGAACGCGCGCGTCGGAGCCGAGTTCGGAGTCCTGGATGCCGGTGAGGGCACCGTCGACCGCGAAGGCCGCCGAGACGCTCTGCGTGTATGTCTCGTAGGTCTGCGCCCATCCGGTGCGCCCGTCGAGAACCGTCGTCCGCAGGGCGGACAGTTGTTCGGCGCCGCTGACGAAGGTCTCCAGGCGCTGGGACACGCCCGGGGGCATTTCCCGCGCGTCGGCGACAGTGCTGTGATCCCCGAGCCGCAGGGCGGCGACCGCGCGGTCGGTGCTCCCGGCCAGCCTCTTGAGTTCGTCCGCGTTGTCCTCGGTGGGGTCGGTGGCGTGGCGGACGGCGGCGGAGCGCTCGGCCTGGAGCGCGGCGACGGCCGCCGCCACGGGCGTGCGGACCTCGGCGTCCACACGCTGCAACTGGCGCAGCCGGGCGACGTCCTGGGCGGTGGTGACGGTGGCGTACGCCCACAGCGCGAGGAGGGAGACGACGGGCACCATCAGCAGGCAGATGATCTTGGCGCGGACGGTACGCGGACGCATCCGGCGGCGTCCCGCGCGCGGGGGTGCGGTGTCCACGGCCAGGAACTCGTCCGGCGTCTCGTCGGCCGGCGGTCCGGCGTGGGCGCGGCGCCCGCGCACCGGGGGCGTACGCGATGGTGCGCCGTCGGCCGTCGGGGTCCTACGGGGTGTACGCATGGCCTCCTCGCTCGTCAGGGTTCTTGGGGGGCGGGCCGTCAGCGGGTGGCGCTCATGACCGGCCGCTGGGCGGAGGCGGACGCCTCGCGCTCGCCCGTGGTGGGCGACAGCGCCACGAAGGCCGCGGTCAGGAAGAGATAGGACCCGAGGCCGACGGCGAGGGGGAAGATGAACTGCATCGCCGTGGCCCCGGGCAGCATGGCGTCGGAGGGCGCTACCCGCACATCGACCGCGAGCATGCCGGTGTAGTGCATGCTGCTGACCGCCGCGCCCATCACGAGCGAGGCGACCGTGACCGCGACGGGCGAGGTGATGTTCAGCGCCGCCCACAGGGCCGCCGTCGCCGCGACCACCGCGATCACGACGGAGAGCGCGACCAGCGCCGGGTCGTAGCGCACCTCCCCGTGCAGCCGGACCGCGGCCATGCCGAGATAGTGCATGCTCGCGACGCCGAGCCCGGTGGTCAGCCCGCCGGCCAGCAGCGCGCGGCCCCGGTCCCGGCCGTAGCCGACGGCGAAGACGCCAGCGCAGACGACGACCATGGCGACGATCAGGCTGAGGATGGTCAGCGGTACGTCGTAGCGGATGTCGGTGCCGCTGACGCCGAAGCCGAGCATCGCCACGAAGTGCATGGTCCAGATGCCGGTGCCGATCGCCGAGGCCGCGGTGATCAGCCAGTTGCGCCGGGAGCGGCCGGTGGTGGCGAGCGCGCGAACGGTGCAGCGCAGCCCGAGGGCGGCGCCTATGCAGGCCATCGCGTACGACAGCGCGGGGGTCAGCCAACCGAAGGTGGCGTGGTCCAGGTGTCCCATGACCAAGGGACGCTAGTCCGGACAGGGGCGTACAAAGGGAGCACCTTTCGAAAACTGATGGAATATGACATAGCCATGTACCCATTCGATCAAATTACGCTCGAACATGTGCACAGAGACGTCATCCCTGTCGCTGAGAGATCATTACGGGCATGAGCGACGACCGTACGCATGTGCAGGAGTTCTTCACCGGCCGCGCCGCCGACTGGGACAGCAGATTTCCCGACGACGGCCCCGCCTACGCCGCCGCGGTCGCCGCGCTCGGCCTGCGCGCGGGGGACCGCGTTCTGGACGCCGGCTGCGGCACCGGCCGCGCCCTGCCGCCGCTGCGGGCCGCCGTGGGAGCCTCCGGGGTAGTTCTGGGGGCCGATCTGACCCCGGCGATGCTGGAGGCCGCCGTGCGGGCCGGACGGGACCGTGACGGCCAGTTGCTGCTCACCGATGTCTCCGCGCTGCCGCTGCGCCCTGATTGCCTCGACGCGGTCTTCGCGGCCGGGCTCATCGCCCATCTGCCCCATCCGGCGGAGAATCTGCGGGAGTTGCGGCGCGTGGTGCGCCCGGGCGGCCGGCTCGCGCTCTTCCACCCGATCGGCCGCGCGGCCCTGGCCGCCCGCCACGGGCGGCAGATCACCCCCGACGACCTGCGCGCGGAGCCCAACCTCCGTCGACTGCTGGCCGCTTCGGGCTGGCGGATGACGTCGTACGTCGACGAGGACACCCGATTCCTCGCGCTTGCCGTACGGGACGGCTGACCCGCCCCGCCTCCGCTGCGTCACTCAGGCCCCGACCGCCCCCCGAGCGGCCCGCCGACGCCCCCGGCGTGGTGCGGCCAGTGTTTTCAACGCGCAGTCCCTCTGTTGCCGACCAGGCTGCAACCCTACGTTGAACAGCGGTGGATGAAGGTTCGCCGAACACGGTTATGAGGGTGGTCGTATGTGGGGCAAGGTCAGCACGTCCTGGAACAGGGTCGCCGCATCGTTTCGCACCGAGCGGAGCACGGGACGGGACACTCGCGCGCACAATCTCTTCGAGGCCGCCGCCGCGTACGTCTCGGCCTGCGCCGAGGACGATCAGGACCGCATCGACGAGGCAGCGGGCTGGGTGTCGCCTGAGGCGCTGTCGTTCGGGGTGAACGAACTGGCCTGCCGCGCGGTGATAGCACTGGCGCGCGAGCGCGACGAATCGCCGCGGACCGTGGCCCGCGAGCTGTTGGGGCTCCCCGCCACGTGAGTCCCCGGGCGCGTGCCTCCGAGGATCGGGGCGGCCGACCCGCCTGGTCTGGCAGGACTCTCCCTGGTCCGCGCGCCCGGTGAGCCGCCGCTGGACGAGGAACCCGGTGAGGTACTGCCGACCGCGCGGGGTCCGGTGCTGCCCCGTCTGTCGGAGGCCATGGACGAGCTGACCCGTACGTCCGAGCTGACCTGGGCGGCCGGGCACGGCGCGCTGCCCGGCCCGGGTCGTCCCGGGACGTCACCGGGCTCCCCGGAGGCGCCCGCTCCGCCGACGCTCCCAGCCCGACGCCATGCCCCTTTCACGCCCGCGTCGGAGCGAGGTCCGCAGGCACGCACCTCCGGTCCCTTTCCGGCATCACGTCGCTCCACGCCGGGTCAAGGTGACGCCCTGAGCCGGAGCCCCTACGCCCGCCCTCCGGAGTCGTACCGCGCCGCCCGGGAACGCGCGCTCGCGCGCCCTCGGACGGTGGTGCGGCCGAACTCTGCCGAACCCTGCCCTGCCGGACCACTGCCCCGTCGGGACTGCCCCGCCGCACCCTTCCCCAGCCCTGCCTCAGCGGCCCAGCTCCTTGCGGGTGACTCGACGGAGCCGACGGCGCTGCGCCGGGTCGAGGGTGAGGTACGCGGCGGCCGGAACCCCGAGCACGATCAACAGCGCCGCCCACCAGGGCAGCCAGATCAGCAGGATGAGGCCGACCGCCACACCCCCTGCGGCGATCTTGGCGTTCTTCGACATGGTGTCGCCTCCTTCGCGGCCCTTGCCGCTCTCTGTTCTCAAAAACGGGTCCGCGCTCCCCGCAGTTCCGGATCGCTACCCTGAGACGTCCCTGAGTCGTGTCCCTTAGTCATCCCTGACAGCCTCCCTTGACTGCCGCCTCTCGTGACCGTCCTGTCGTCGGCGGTCCTCCCGATCATCCTCCCGGCCGTCTTCCCGCCGCGAGTCTCACGGAGACGGACGTCATCGCCCGCCATGCAGGGAAGCCCCTTTCGATCCTGTACCCTCGGCGACTCGGATTCCACGTAGTCAAATTTGAGGAGTATGGCAGTCCTGTGCACAGCCCTCCTGTGACCACCTCGTCCGAGACCGACGAACTGATCCACTGCCGCACCCTGTTTCTCCCCGGTGATCCCGCCCGCACGGGCACCGTGGCCTTCTGGCGTCCCGACGGCTCCGTTCCCCCTTCGGTCATGGCGGGAACGGCCCGGGACCTGACCGTCGTGGTCCCCACGGCCGACGGTGTGGCGGCGACCGACGTGCCCGCCGTCCTGTTGCCGGTGCGGGCCGCGCTGCCCGTGCTCACGCGCGCGCGGGTCGCTCCGGCCGCGCACCGGTCGGCCGCGTTCTGGGGCGCGGCCACCATGCTGGCGTTGCACCAGACCGCTCGCGGGCTGCTGCTGCCCGGCCTGTCCGCCGGCGACCTGGATGCCTGGCGGGCCGGGCCGCTGCGCGCGGAGGACATCGAGCGGCTCCGTGTCCTGGCCGCGGCCATGCCGCCCGAGGCCCACGCCGTACCGCTGCCCGGCGCCACCGCGCCTCTCCGGCTGCCCGATCCGGAGCGGCTGCTGCGCGGCTTCCTGGACGCCGTCGCCGACTCGCTGCCGCGCACGCCCGCTGCGGCCCTCGTCACGGGCGGTCCTGCCTACGCGGTGCCGCAGCCGCAGCATCTGCCGGACCAGCGCGCGTGGGCCGACGATGTCGCCGCCGGTCATGACGCGGGCGTGCGGATCTCCCTGCGGATCGAGGTCGAGGGCCTCACGGGCCCGGCGCAGCACGGCGGGGAGGGCTGCGCCGAGGACGGGGGTGCGAACCCACGGTTCCGCGCGGTGCCGCAGGTGCACAGCGTCAGCGATCCCGCACTGATCGCGGACGCAGCCGAGGTGTGGGCGGGCGGCGACACGGCGGACGGGTTCGGGGCACGCGCGCGTATGGACGTACTGATCGCCCTGCGCCGCGCGGCGCGCGCCTGGGCCGCGCTCGCACCGCTGCTGTCGGCCGCCGCGCCGGACGCCGTCGAACTGGCCGACGACGAGGTGGGCGAACTGCTCGGCGCAGGTGCGCGGTCCCTGGCCGCCGCCGGGGTCGAGGTGCACTGGCCCCAGGAACTGGCCCGGGAGCTGACCACCCGCGCGGTGGTCGGCCCGCCGGACGACGAGGAACCCGCCAAGACGGCGTCCGGCACGCCGTCACCGCTGTCCGCCGACGCGCTGCTCGCCTTCAACTGGCGGTTCGCCCTGGGCGACGAGCAGCTCACGCGTGAGGAACTCGACCGGCTCGCGGAGGCCGGGCGGCCTGTCGTGCGGTTGCGCGACCGGTGGGTGCTGGTGGATCCGGAGGCGGTACGCCGTGCCCGCGCCCGGCAGGACGGCAAGGTCTCCCCCGTGGACGCCCTGAGCGCCGTTCTGGCGGGCTCGACGGAGGTGGACGGCCGCCGGGTCGAGGTGCGTCCCACGGGATGGCTGGCGACGCTGCAAGAGGGGCTGAACGACCCCGAGGGACAGGAGCCGGTCGAACAGCCGGCCGCGCTCACGGCCACGCTGCGGGACTACCAGCGGCGAGGGCTGAGCTGGCTGGCCCGGATGACCTCGCTGGGCCTGGGCTGCTGTCTGGCCGACGACATGGGTCTGGGCAAGACGATCACCCTGATCGCCCTCCATCTGCACCGGCAGGGCGATCCATCGGCCGCGGGCCCCACGCTGGTGGTCTGTCCCACGTCCCTGATGAGCAATTGGCAGCGCGAGATCGAGAGGTTCGCGCCCGGTACGCCCGTACGCCGCTTCCATGGTCCCCGGCGCGACCTGGAGGCCCTGGCCGACGGGGAGTTCGTGCTGACGACGTACGGCACGATGCGGCTGGACGCGGGGCGGCTGGCGGAGGTGCCCTGGGGGCTGGTGGTCATCGACGAGGCGCAGCATGTGAAGAACCCGTACTCGGCGACCGCGCGGGAGCTGCGTTCCATTGGGGCACGCGCGCGTGTGGCGCTCACCGGAACGCCGGTGGAGAACAATCTGTCGGAGCTGTGGGCGATCCTGGACTGGACGACGCCGGGTCTGCTGGGCCGGCTCGGCACCTTCCGCACCCGCTACGCGCAGGCCGTCGAGGGCGGCCGGGATCCGGCCGCCGCCGAGCGGCTGGCCCGGCTGGTGCGCCCGTTCCTGCTGCGCCGCCGCAAGGGCGATCCGGGGATCGCGCCCGAGCTGCCGCCGAAGACCGAGACCGACCGCGCGGTGTCGCTGACCCAGGAACAGGCGGGCCTGTACGAGGCCGTGGTGCGCGAGACGCTGGCGCGGATCGCCGCCGCCGACCACATGGCGCGGCGCGGGCTGATCGTGAAGCTGCTGACGGGCCTGAAGCAGATCTGCAACCACCCGGCGCAGTACCTCAAGGAGGACCGTCCCGTCATCGCCGGGCGGTCGGGGAAGCTGGAGCTGCTCGACGAGTTGCTCGACACGATCCTGGCCGAGGGGGCGAGCGTGCTGGTCTTCACGCAGTACGTCCGGATGGCGCGGATCGTCGAGGAGCATCTCGCGGCGCGCGGTGTGCCGTCGCAGTTCCTGCACGGCGGGACGTCGGTGGCCGAGCGGGAGGCGCTGGTGCAGCGGTTCCAGGACGGTGAAGTGCCGGTGTTCCTGCTGTCGTTGAAGGCAGCGGGCACGGGGCTGAACCTCACCCGCGCGGAGCATGTCGTGCACTACGACCGGTGGTGGAACCCCGCGGTCGAGGCACAGGCCACCGACCGCGCGTACCGCATCGGGCAGACCCGGCCCGTCCAGGTGCACCGGCTGATCGCCGAGGGGACGATCGAGGACCGTATCGCGGACCTGCTGGAGCGCAAGAAGGAGCTGGCCGAGTCGGTCCTCGGGGCCGGCGAGGCGGCGTTCACGGAGCTGACGGACGCGCAGTTGGCGGAACTGGTGGAGCTGCGAGGAGGTGCGCGATGAACGAGTTCGACCAGGGCGCCAAGGACACCGAGCGCACCTTCGCGGCGCTGCCGCCCGCGCGCGGGCGCGCTTTCGCACAGACATGGTGGGGTCATGTGTGGCTCAAGGCGCTGGAGGGCGGCGCGCTGGACAACCAGCAGGTGAAGGCGGGCCGCCGGCTCGCCCGCGCGGGAGCGGTGGGCGCGGTGTCGGTGCGTCCCGGCCGGATCACGGCCGTCGTCCAGGACCTCGACGGCACGCGCCACCGCGCGGACGTGCTGCTGGAGCGGCTGTCCGCCGAACAGTGGGACCGACTCCTGGACATGGCCGTCGAGCGGGCCGGGCACATGGCGGCGCTGCTCGACCGTGACATGCCGCCCGATCTGGTGGAGGACGCGGCCACCGCCGGCATCGATCTGCTGCCGGGGCTCGGCGAGCTGGAGCCCGAGTGCGACTGCGGCGCGTGGGACCACTGCGGGCACACGGCGGCGCTGTGCTACCAGGTGGCGCGGCTGCTGGACGAGGACCCCTTCGTCCTGCTGCTGATGCGGGGGCGCGCCGAACGCACGCTGCTGGAGGAGCTTCAGGAGCGCAGCGCGGCGCCCGTCCTGGCGTCCGCGGAGCCGGAGGGGGTGGACGCCGCCGAGGCGTACGCGGCCGGGGACATCCTGCCGCCGCTGCCCGCCCCGCCCACGCTGCCCGACACGCCCGGCGTGTCCCCGTCGCTGGACACCGAGGCGCCGCCTCCGGCCGGCGTGGATCCGGCGGCCCTGGAGTTCCTCGCCGCGCGGACGGCCGCCGAGGCCCACCGGCTGCTGGCCGAGGCGCTGAGGGCCGAGCCCGGCCGGGCCGACGGCGGCACGGGACCGACGGTCGCCCAGGACGCGGTACGACTCGCCGTGGGCGCCGAGGGGGACGTACGGGACCGACTGACCGCCGGGTCGGGGCGGAGCGCGGAGGAGCTGGCGGTGGCCGTGCGGGCGTGGCGGTACGGCGGTGCGCCCGCGCTGTCGGTCTGCGAGGAGGAGTGGGCGGTGGAGGGGGAAACGGCGGCACGCGCGCGTGCGGCCGTCGAGTCGGCCTGGGACGAGGACGAGCGGCCCGTTCTGCGCGCCTCGGCCAACCGGTGGACGGTCGTCGGTGAACCGGCTCAGGTGCGGCTCGGACGGGACGGCCGCTGGTGGCCGTACCGCGCGGAGGACGATCGGTGGGTACCGGCCGGTCCGGCGGCCGGGGACCCGGCGACGGCCCTGGCGGCGGCCCGTCCTGCTCCGGAGGAGGAGAGCGGCTCCTGAGGCGGCGCGCAGGTCCGGGCGGCGTTTCATAAAGCGGCACACATGGGCCCAGACCGGCTCCTTCTCCGTGGCGTTCACAGGTAGGGGGGGGGGGGGGGGAGGTTGCCGCCCCCGCCGGGCTACAGGCCCCGAGACGCCCTAGGAGCCCCAAAGAGTGAAATATTTAGGGGGTGGTGAGCATATAAGGACTG
>NZ_JBHYUG010000021.1:0-3355 GCF_042749375.1 Streptomyces sp. NPDC059477
CCCGGACCCGGGTCCGGGTCCGGGTCCGGACCCAAGGCCGGCGCCGGTGGCGCGGCACCGTGAGGTGAGCCCGCACCCTCCGACGCCGACGCCCCCTCGCGCACCCCCTCCCGCTCCACCCCGCGTCAGTACCGCAGCGCCCGCTGCACCTCCGTCTTCACCGTCCCGGTGAGCTGGCGGTGGCTGGTGGCGGTGGCGGTGCCGGTCTTGCCGGCGGCCACGTTGGAGACGGTGACGGCGACCACGTCCAGGAGGTTGCCGCCGGAGTCACGGAAGTCGACCTCGACGGCGAAGTTCTTGGCCGAGTCGGTGGTGTTGTGGGCGCTCACACCCACCGTCGTACGTCCGTCGGCGCCCGTCGCCGCGGTGCCGAGCCGTACGTCGCCCGCGGCGTCGACGCCGCCCTTGACCGCGTCGAGCTTGTCGTTGGCCTCGGCGCTGGCGGACGCCAGGGTGTCGGACGCGCCGGAGGCGAGGGACTCGGCCGCCGACGCCGCCCGGCTCGCCGCGCCCGTCGCCTCGGAGCCCACGGACGACGCCGCCGACGCCGCCTTGCTCGCCACGCTCGACGGGGTCGTGCTGTTCGAGCACCCGGCCGTGCCCACGGCGACGACCGCCGCCGTCAGCAGGGTGACGACCGCCGCCGGTCGCACCCGACTCCGTACCCGATGCCCTACCCGTTGTGCCAGCTGTTCGCTCACGTCGCAGTCTCCCTGCTCACCCCCGGCCGGTCCTGTCCTCACAGTGATGTGCCGCCGGACCCTGCCCGCATGTGCTCACGGGGCCCACCGTCACCCGAATGGCGGACCGCCTGTGGCCGGACCACCCGATCGGCCGCAGGGTCGAAAGGCGAGGCGGACGTGGCGCACGCCGTCCGCCGCACAGGAACGGAGTGTCACCATGACCGCACAGCCCCACTCCGGAGCGCCCACCGGCGGCCATCGCCCGGCCGCCCCGGTACCCAACAGCCCCTGGGCCACCGGGGGCGTCACCTTCGCCGGTGTGCTGATGCTGATCAACGGCATCCTGTTCATCCTCCAGGGCATCTCCGCCATCGCCGCGGACGATGTCTACGCCCGGATCGGCGACTACGTCTACAAGATCAACCTCACCGGCTGGGGCTGGATCCTGCTGGTCCTCGGCGTGATCTCGGTGATCACCGGCGTGGGCATCCTCTCCGGCGCCGCCTGGGCCCGCGTGGTCGGCATCGCCCTGGCGGCGCTGAGCCTGGTCGCCCAGTTCCTGTTCCTGCCGTACTCGCCGTTCTGGTCGGTGATCATGATGGCGATCGACGTCTTCGTGATCTGGGCCCTGGCGATGTACCACCCGAACGCGAACCCGAACGCGAACGTGCACACGAACACGCCCACCCGTGAAGGGCTTTGAGTGGCGGGGGTGGTAGGGGCGGCGGGCAGTCCTGCCCGCCTGCCGCCCCCCGTCCGGCGGCCTGCCGTACGTCGTCCGCTGACTGACTCACTCCCGACTCACCTCCCCCCGCTGACACCCGTACGGTGAACTCACGCATCCAGATGGCTCACTCGTTCGAGTCGGACCGCTCGAAGGAGTTAATGGCCGTCAATCCTGCGACGCGTGATCACTCTTCTGAAACGCGCCGCACTTCTGACCGCCCTTCTGCTGACAGCCTTCGCACCCCCGGCCCAGGCAGCACAGGAGCCCCAGGCACCGACGGCCGCCAGGTCCGCGCAGCCGCGCACCCTCGCCCTCGCGGCGGCGGTGGAGGTCGTTCCGCTGGCGGCGGAGTCGCGTGACGGCTATGAGCGCAGCAGCTTCAAGCACTGGAACGCGGGCGCGATCCCCAGCGACGGCTGCAACACGCGGGCCGAGACGCTGATCGCCGAGGCGGTGGACGAGCCGCAGGTGCTCGCCGGGTGCAAGCTGTCGGGCGGGCGCTGGTGGTCGTACTACGACGCCCAGTGGTTCACCTCGGCCGCCGCCCTGGACATCGACCACATGGTTCCGCTCGCCGAGGCCTGGGACTCGGGTGCCTCGCTGTGGACGGCGGAGCGCCGCGAGGCGTACGCGAACGACCTGGGCGCACCGACCTCCCTCGTCGCCGTCTCCGCCGCCTCCAACCGCAGCAAGGCCGACCAGGACCCGGCCCAGTGGCTGCCCCCGGCGACCGGCATCACCTGCCGGTACGCCTCGGAATGGGTGGCCACCAAGCTCCGCTGGGGCCTGACCGCCGACCCGGTCGAGTCGCAGGCGCTGGCGAGGCTCGCGGAGGGGTGCCTGGGTACGACGGTGTCGTACGAGCCGGTGGCGTAGCCGAGCCGTACGCCTCACCGCGGGTCGCGCCGACCCGCCCGCTCCGTCACGCCGACCGCGACCCCCGGCCCCGGAGCCACCACGCCCCCGCTCCCAGCACCAGCAGCACCGCCGCCGCGATGCCGATCACCGCGCCCGTGGACAGGCCGTCGTCCCCGGCGTCCGTCTCCGCCGCCGCCTGCTCCGGTGAGGGTTCCGGCGTCTCGGCCGGCGTGGGGCTCGACGGGGCCGGTGTGCTCGGCTCGGCGGACGGGCTCGGGGCGAGCGGCGATGCTCCGGGGGCGGCGGGCGCCAGCTTCAGGGTCGGCGCCGGGTGGCCGTGGCCGTCGCCGTCGTCGCCGGTGTCCTCCAGTTCGATCCAGCGGTCGATCTGGCCGTCGCTGTACGACTGGAGCGTCTTGAACACCAGCTCCTCCGCATCGGGCAACTGCCGTACGGTCACCGAGAACTCGGCGTCCGCGCCGACCGCCAGCTCCGGGCCCGACACCGTGTAACCCCGGCTGGTGGCGGCGTACTTCCAGCCCTCGGGGCCCTTGTCGTAGCTGATGTCGGGGGGGACCAGGCCCTCGGGGAGGATCACCTCCAGCTCGGTGATGCCGGCGGCGTCGGACTCCGACGCGGCGTGGAAGTCCAGGGTGACGTTCTGCGCGAGGGCCTGCGCGTTCTCCGCCTCCACCTCGGTGTGGGCGAGCGCCGGGCCCGCGGTGAGGGCGACCGCCGCCACCAGGACCGCGCTGACAGTGGAGAGGCGGCGCGCGGTACGCGCCTTGCCGGACGGCTTGCCGGACTGCTTACCGGAAGGACGGGACACTGCTGGCTCCGGGATGGGGAGGGGGACGGATGCGGACGTACGGGGCTGGGATGTTGGGGTGGACGGCCTGGGTCGTCCTCATGTCGTCCAGGGAGTCGGATGGGAGGTCCTCCAGGGAGTCGGATGGGCGTCCGGGGCAGTTCCTGAGGGGGTGAGTGACCTGCGTCACGGCCGGTGGGGGGGGGGGGGGGGGGCGGGGGCGCCCGGGCCCCCCCCCCCCCCCCCCCCCCCGGAGGCGGAGCGCACACACGCCCCCCC